>NZ_JYHN01000050.1:0-546 GCF_000954015.1 Clostridium sp. FS41 | reverse complement strand
CCAAAAACAATCTTGTTATTTAAACCCCCAGCTATGTTGATACGCTCATATAAATCGTCCAATCTAACTTTCATCCGGGGGATATCTGTGGATTGCCTCTGTCCCTGCCCCTCGTAACTGGCATTCGCTTCCCTCGCCATCTCTATCCCTCCTGTCCTACGGCTTTTCTGGCCTTAATCGTGCCAGACAATGCCCCGCCATTGAAATTCAGCTTATGCTCGTACAACTGCACTTGCAGCCCATCTACATATCGATTCTCTAGGAATACAATATCCCCTGCATCCAGCCTTGGTTCCCCGCGATATGCTATGTCGTACTCAATGTCATTAACAAAATAGTTCCCCAGCCAGTCCGCCTGCAGCTGTGCCAGGTCCTCCTCGCTGATTAGCGGATTGCTCCACTCCTCCACGGTGCCGGTTGTATTGATGGCCTTGGAATATAGCTTACTGGTCACCACATAGGCCTTGCCGTCCACCACAAACTCATGCTCCCCGGTCAGCCTTGATACGTCCACGGATGCATAATAGTTACTGCTGCCTGTGATGG
>NZ_JYHN01000049.1:0-1455 GCF_000954015.1 Clostridium sp. FS41 | reverse complement strand
TCGAGAGCAGAGCGGGGTTCTTTGCTTCCACTCGAGATGAATGCCTGTCTCCCCGGGTGCGTCTGGAATGCAACCCCGAGATCCCTGTCGCCCCTGGAGAGGAACATTGGCTTCTGGACACAAGCCTAGATGAGGTCTATTGGCCCTGCAGTCACTCGAGAGCAATCCCCAGCTTTCCTTCGCAACTCGAATGGAAGATTGGACTTGCCTGGGCCAACACAAGAGGCAGCCTGAATTCCCCGTCGTAACTCGAGAATCCCGCCGTAACTCGAGAAAAACCACGTGGCTCCCCCGTCATCGCAAGATGAAGCCCTTTCCCGCTACAGCGCCTCAGGAGAAGTCCCACGTTAGGAATTGGAGGTCGAAAGGGCACTTGGCACCCTTGATGCGACCCACAAAGTTCCCCGAAATCCCGGTCTCCCTCGAGAGGAACACCGAGGTTTTCCGGCACCCCCTCCTCTGAGCCCTTTCTCCCCTCCTGATCTGGACAGGAGGGTCGACTCCCCTGCTTTGTCTGGAAGGGGTTCCCGACCTTCCGGTCGCACCTCAGGATGAGGCCGGTCTCACGAAGACATTCCAGACGTGGCCTCGTGGGTGGTTCCACATTCCGTAGGACCCCGATTTCCCGGTCCCCTCTTGATAAGAACCCGATGCCCGGACACCTCTCCGAACTCCAGCCTGTGAATGCAGTCAACACGAAGGGGCAGTTTTTCCGTGCATCGTTCGGAAAAAACCCCAGGTTCCAAATACAGCTCGACAAGCGGCCTCTCTCCCCGGGGACATCTCGAGAGGCAAGCGGAGTTCCATGCCTCAACCCAAGACGAGGCCTGACTCTCCTGTCCCCAGTCTGCAGGGACCCTGCGATCGGAGTCTGAAATCAGAGGTACCCTGCGGTTCCTGCCTCAACTGGAGATGAGGCCCTCTTCCAATGCACCAAGCCCAGTGGAGTCCCGAGAGGCCCCTCCCACCTCCAGTTTCCCTGGCTTCTCAGAGCCACCATGAGAAGCCCCCTGAGGTCACCTGCACAAGTCGAGGGAACCCAGGGTTTCCTGCCTCAACCCGAGAAAGACCTCGAGAGACCTTCTTCAACACGTCTCGAGGCCAGAGTCCCCTCCCATGGCTCGGGAGCAATGACGCGCTCCCCCTCGCCACTCGCATGGAGACCCGACTTCCCTGGCGCCCCACGAGAGGCTCACTGACCTCGCCGTCGTACCTCGTGAGAAACCGCACACTGGGGCCGCCGCTCGAGAACAACCCCGAGATTCCCCCGTCATCGAGAGATGAGGGCCTTCGTCTCCTGCATGGCCTAGAGACCAATCTCGCGACCTCTCTCCAAACGCCTCAGGAGGCTTGACTCCCTTGAGTCCACCCAGTGAGCTCCAAGAGATACCCGTCGCGATTCGAGAGCAGAGCGGGGTTCTTTGCTTCCACTCGAGATGAATGCCTGTCTCCCCG
>NZ_JYHN01000048.1:0-61610 GCF_000954015.1 Clostridium sp. FS41 | reverse complement strand
CAATGTCCGTTTGTTGTTGTCTTGTTCAGCAGCAACTTTTATATCTTATCACAACTGTTTTTGTTTGTCAACAACTTTTTAAACTTTTTTTATTTCTTACTCTCTTGCACTTAAGCTCTCACCGCAGCGCAAGAGATATCTTACCAGATGGTTCGACAAATGTCAACAGCTTTTTTCATTTTTTGTAAAAACTTTTGACCAACTTTTCGCTGCTTTTTGCTGGCCTCGTTTTGCTGAGACTGCTTTGCCGGGCTTGTTTCGCTGGGCCTGCTTTGCCGGGCCTGCTTCATCATCCGTCTGTTTGTTTCCAACACTACATCCCACTGTCCAATGTAAACCAGAACCGGACTCCGCCATCTACATTTTCAACACCGCAGGCTTTGTTGTGGGAATCCATAATGGCTTTCACAATGGACAGGCCGATTCCGCTCCCTCCATATTCCCTGGTCCTGGCCTTGTCTACTTTGTAGAACTTGGTCCAAAGATTGTCTAAATCCTCCTCCGGTATATGCTGTCCGGTATTAAACACAGTGACCCGTACCTCACCTTCCAA
Organism: Clostridium sp. FS41; assembly: GCF_000954015.1. Classification (NCBI taxonomy): domain Bacteria; kingdom Bacillati; phylum Bacillota; class Clostridia; order Eubacteriales; family Clostridiaceae; genus Clostridium; species Clostridium sp. FS41. The sequence continues at coordinate 61,057 of NZ_JYHN01000048.1, read as the reverse complement.
CTGTTCCACACGGATTTCAATCCTTTTTTCGCCTTCCAGATGATTCAGGGCATTGTTCAGGTAATTGATGATGACTTCCTCTATCTTAAACTCATCGGCCCATACCCGTACCGGCCCAGCAGGCTCAAATATAACGGTCGCGTCCTTTTGCTGGAACAGGATACCGGAGGATGACAGCACGCCCTGGATCAGGGTCACCAGGTCAAACTGCTCCATCACGGGCATGTCATTGCCAAACTCAAGGGCGGTAAGATTCAGGAGCTGTTTTACCATCTTATTCATCTTATTGGCTTCATCCATGATCACATCACAGTAATAATCCCTGCTCTCCGGATCCTCAGCCATACCCTCCGTCAATCCTTCTGCATATCCCTGGATCAGGGCAATGGGTGTTTTCAGTTCATGGGATACATTGGCGATAAAATCTTTTCTCGTTTCATCAATGCGGACTTTTTCTTCTATATCCCTTTGGAGTTCATTGTTGGCTGTCTTCAGCGCTCCAATGGTTTCTTTCAGTTTTTCCGACAATGTGTTCATGCTGTGTCCCAGGATTCCGATCTCATCCTCCGAATTACCGGTATAGCGGGCTTCAAAATCCAGTTCCGACATCCTGGCCGACAAGGCGGCAAGGGAGCGGATGGGGGAAACCACCATTTTGGTGGTCCCGTACATAAGGATGCTGCCGAACACCAGGGCTGCAAGTCCCACATAGGCCATAAACTTATTGGAAACAGCAACACTTTCATGGATACTGGCCAGGGGCATGGACATGATGAATATGGTGCGGTTGTCATCAAAAAATCCCCAGCTCTCCAGATAATATCCCTGGGAACGCATATCATAGCTTTTCTGTATCTTATAATTGTCCTCCGAGATCAGGGTCTCTGTCTGGGGCGCGTTCTTTCCAAGGATATATTGGTGCACCCTTTCAGCCAGGAACCTGCCGTCCCTGAAGGGAGGCACCGTATTGTCGTTCATGCTGTCCACAATCACAATGGTGGTGTTATATTTTTCGCTCATCAGGCGCAGCATTCGGCTTGCCTCATTCTGTTCCCCGTCCTTGGAATAAAGGCTTTGAAGGTCATCGGTTATGTTTTCCCCTTCCTCCGCCTTTGCAATGACAAACTCATTCAGCTGTTCGTATGCGTCCTCCAGCAGTTTAAGCTTCTGTTTTGTATAGAAGCCTTCCAAAAAGAAGCTGTTCACCGCCCACAGGGTGATGAGCACCGCCGCCATAAGGCCGACAAATATCATGGTAAACCTCACCCTGATTGACTGTCTCATCCTTCATTCACCTCGAATTTATATCCCATGCCCCAGATCGTCTTAATATAATCACCTTTGTCCCCCATCTTGCTGCGAAGCTTTTTTACATGGGTGTCAATGGTACGGGCATCTCCAAAATAGTCGTAATTCCACACATTGTTCAGTATCTTCTCACGGGACAGGGCAATTCCCTGATTCTCTATAAAATAACTGAGGAGTTCAAACTCCTTATAACTCAGTTCGATCTCCCTGCCGTCTATGGTCACCTGATGGGCCGCCTTATCAATACATATGCCTCCCACACTCATATTCTCAGTGGATACCACGTTGCTCCTGCGCAGGATCGCATCCACCCTGGCCACCAGGATCTTGGGACTGAAGGGTTTGGATATATACTCATCCACTCCCAGTGAAAATCCCTGAAGTTCATCCCGCTCCTCGCTTCTGGCCGTCAGCATGATAACAGGGACCTGGGAATATTTGCGAATGGTCTTTAACACCTCCCACCCGTCCATCTTTGGCATCATCACGTCCAGAAGCACCAGGGAAATGTCTTTCTGTGCAAAGAATATATCCACTGCCTCCTCGCCATCCCCAGCCTCGATCACTGAAAATCCTTTATTGGTAAGGAAATCCTTAACCAGTTTTCTCATTCTGGCTTCATCATCCACCACTAATATTTTAAGAGCATCCACGGTGCTGCCTCCTTCACTTTGCCGACACGGTACTGCTTTTGTACTGCACAAGGCATGATCAATTGATTTTATAGGCTTTATTTTAACAAAAAAAAAGAATTTTTTCCATCATTTCACACAAGTTTCACACCTTGGCCATGATAATTACATAAAGAGACAAAAAGAGCCCCGGGAAAGCTCCCGAAGCCCAATGGCCGTTTGTAATATTGTCTGTTATCTTGTCTGTCTTCCTGTATATTATCCTGTGAATGGACCGGTCTTTTAGTCCTCTTCTTCTAATTCATCCTCGCCCACAAGTTCATCATACTCCTGGGAATCCAACAGCTCGTCAAATGCATCTGCCACGATCTCATACTCATCATCATCCTCGATGTTGTCCAGGGTAGGAGCGCCGTCCTCAGTCTCGCTGTAGCGGTAAAGGTAAACCTCTCCCTCCTCTGATTCCACGCCTTCTACCGGAAGAAGGGCAATATATTCCCGCTCGCCTGCGGTGAAAATGGTCAGTACCACACACTCTACCTCTGTATCATCATCCAGGGTCAGGGTTACTGTCATCTCCTGCTCTTCTTCATTCAAATTCTTCTCGTCTGCCATATTGTAATTCCTCTCTTACTTTCTTTCCCGGTACGCTGCTGACAGGTACCGTATTGATGTTTCATTCTTACACTCTATCAGACTAGCCCTAAAATTGCAAGAAAATATTATTTAATATTCAATCCCTTCCCTTGCGCCGATCCCCTGTTCAAAGGGGTGTCTGCGCATGACCATTTCCGTAATATAATCACTGCATTTTTCCATATGCTCCGAAGGCCCCCTGCCTGTCAGGATGACCTCCATGTGCTCCGGCCTGTGGCGGATGGAATTTAACACCAGGTCCTCATCTACAAATCCCAGATTACATGCACCTATGATCTCATCCAGAACCAGCATGTCAAATCCGCCTTCCCCATCCTGGCCCACGGCCATTTCCCAGGCCTTATAAAAATTGTCCCGGTAATAGACGGATGCAGCCTGCTTCTGGGCCGGAGTCATTTCCCAGGAAAAACCAAAGTTCTGGTCGCAGGGCAGCAGAGTGATCCCAGGCACGTGGGCCAGAGCCAAAACCTCGCCGGAATCGTCAGTTTTCAGGAAACGCGCGATCAGTACACGCATTCCTCTGCCTGCCGCACGCACCGCACTTCCAATGGCCGTGGTGGTCTTCCCTTTTCCATCTCCGCAATATATATGAACCAGACCTTTCATTCTTCTGCCTCCTCTGCAAATCGCGACTTTTCCTGCTTTTTGTGATAGCGTTCCCTCACATAATAGATATGGAGCCTTTCCTTTGCCCTTGTCATGGCAACGTAAAACATCCTGCGCTCCTCCTCCACATCCGGATCCAGAACCGCCTTGTGATGGGGCGTGATCCCTTCATTGGCGTCCAGGATATACACCACCCGAAATTCAAGTCCTTTGGAGCTGTGCATGGTCATGAGGCTTACCCCTTTTTCCCGCCCGTTTCCCCCCTGGGCTTGTTTTAGCAGCTGATCCCTGTAATGGTCCATATGGGCAAACCATGCATCGTATGTCTTAAACCCAGCTGCACTCTCCTGAAGCTGGTCCAATACCTCCAGAAGCTCCTCCGGCTTCATCCTGCGCTCCCCGGCATACTCTCTCAGGTATGAATCATAATCCACCGCCTTGCGGATATAGTTTACAGCAGCTGCAGGCGCCATGGTCTTCAGCATGATGAGATCGTATTCCAGCTGTTCAATTCTGTCCAGCATCCAGTTTTTGTCCTGGTAAAAGGATTTGACCGCCTCCCAGTTCACCATCTGCCCTTCCAGCGCATCCCTGCTCACATACCGCTTGGGACGGTTGATGATGGTGAGGATATTGGACCGGCTCAGGTCGCCGGTTGCTGCTTTTATATAAGAAAGTACATTTTTAACGATCCAGTGGTCATAGAGGTTGGGAACCGTATCCCGCATATTAAATGGAATATTGTATTCCATCAGTTTTTCGATCAACAGACGCGGCCCCAGATTGGTGCGGTAGAGCACGGCCATATCCTCATAGGCAATTCCCATGGAGGCATAGTCCCGAAGCTCCCCGGCAATGGCCAGGCTCTCGTCCAGGGGCTCAGGCCACTCACGTATGTCCAGGGGGCGTCCATTGCCCCTGGCTGCCCGTATGTCTTTGGGAAACCGGGTTCTGTTGTGCCGGATCACATTTCCGGCAGCCTCCACGATCTGGCGGCTGGAGCGGTAATTCTGGTCCAGCAAAAGACGCGGGGCATCGGGATAGTCCCGCTCAAACCCCAGCATGATCTCAGGCTTGGCGCCTCTGAACCGGTAGATGGACTGGTCATCATCCCCCACTATGAACAGGTTATTCTCAGGCTCAGCCAGCATTCTCACGATCTCATACTGGATCCTGTTAATGTCCTGAAACTCATCAATTAGTATGTACTTGTATTTGTTCTGCCATGCAGACAGGATATCCGGCCTTTCTTTAAACAGCTGATAGCACATGACCAGCATATCATCAAAATCCAGGAGTCTGCGCTTTCTCAGCTGCTCCTCGTACCCAAGGAACAGCTGCTTAAATACATCCTCTGAGCAGTTCTTTGCATAATAGTGGTCCAGGTCCATCAGCTCCCCCTTGACCATGCTGATCTCACTGAGGACAGAAGCGATAAACTCCCCCTCATCCTCCACCTCCAGGTCACAGTGTTCCAAAAGTCCCCTGACAAACTGGATCCTCTGTTCCTTCCTCACAATATTGGCGGCCTGATACCGGTACGCCAGTTTGAGGATCAGAAAAAAGACAGAATGGAAAGTTCCAAAGGAAACTCTGCTGCATCCTGCCTGGGTCATTTGTTCATACCGCTCCTTCATCTCCCTGGCCGCTGCCCTGGTAAAGGTAATTACCAGTATATGTCCCGGGTCCACTCCGGCTTTTTCCGTGAGATAGCGGACCCGGTTGGTGATGACCGTAGTCTTTCCCGAACCGGGTCCTGCCAGCACCAGCATAGGCCCCTGCCTATGCCGGATCGCCTTTTTTTGAGTTTCATTAAATGCCATGCAATACTGTCCTTACTATTCCTAAGACCGGTCTGTTCCGCCGTTCACTTGTTCACGGAGTTTTTCAATTCCCTTTCTCAGCCTTGCCAGGGACTCTTCCTTTCCAAGCACTTCCATGATCTCAGTGGCGCCTGCCGGGGTCATCTGCTTGCCGGATACAGCGGTCCTGATGGGCCACATCACAAATCCGGTCTTCACCCCAGTCTCCTCCACATACCCGGAAAGGACAGAGTAAAGAGCATCGTTGCTGTAATCCTCCTGATCTTCCAGTACAGGCAGAAGGTCTGTCAGTACCTTTAGCGCGGTTTCACTGTTGGTCTTCATCTTCTTATGGGTGTACATGGCTGCATCATACTCCGGAAGCTCCTCAAAGAAGTCAATATGGCCTGCAATTTCGGGGAATACCTCGATCCTTGTCTTGACCATGGATGCGATCTTCCTAAGGTCCAGGTCCTTTTTGATCACTGCCCTGATATAGGGCTCTGCCATCTGGAAAAACTGTTCAAAATCCATGGCCTTCATATATTCACTGTTCATCCACCTAAGCTTGGTCATGTCAAACACGGCCGGCGATTTGCTCATGCGGCGGTAGTCAAATTCCTTTACCATCTCCTCCAACGAGAAGATCTCGCGGTTATCCTCCGGTGACCAGCCAAGAAGGGCCACATAATTCACCACTGCCTCGGATATAAACCCCTGCTCCAGAAGATCCTCAAAGGATGAATGGCCGCTTCTCTTGCTCAGCTTATGATGTTCCTCGTCCGTGATCAGCGGGCAGTGCACATACACAGGCACCTCCCAGCCAAATGCCTCATAAAGGCGGTTATACTTGGGTGATGAGGACAAATATTCATTGCCCCTAACCACATGGGTGATGCCCATCAGATGGTCGTCCACCACATTGGCAAAATTATAGGTGGGATACCCGTCCGACTTGATGAGTACCATATCGTCCAGCTCGGAATTATCCACTGTGATGTCTCCATAGATCTCATCCTTAAAGGTAGTGGTACCGGTGACAGGATTATTCTGACGGATGACATAGGGCATACCGGCCGCCAGATTGGCCTCCACCTCTTCCCTGGAAAGGCCAAGGCAGTGTTTGTCGTAAGCCATGATCTCCTCGCCGTTCACTGTCTTTTTCAGGGACGAAAGGCGCTCCGGGGTACAAAAGCAGTAATATGCTTCCCCTTTATCAACCAGCTTCCTGGCGTATTCCAGATAGATCCCTGATGCCTGGCGCTCGCTCTGTACATACGGACCCACGCCGCCGTCCTTGTCCGGGCCTTCATCGTGGATCAGCCCCGTGTCCTTTAGCGTCTGGTAAATGATCTCCACAGCGCCTTCCACATAACGCTCCTGGTCTGTATCTTCAATGCGGAGCAGAAAATCCCCGCCCTCATGCTTTGCGATCAGATAGGCATATAATGCCGTCCTCAAATTCCCCACATGCATCCTGCCGGTTGGGCTGGGTGCATATCTTGTCCTTACTCTGCTCATGTTTATCAGTCTCCTATATTTTCCTTTTTCAGGGAAATGAACCGGGCCCGCCTGTATCTCGGGCACTGTCATCCCCCTGATTATTACTCATAAAAAATATTATATAACGAAGGTCAAAAAAAGACAATGCCTGATTTTCCACCAGGCACTGCCTCATTGTGCGTCTTATTTAAAGATGGCACCTTCCAGATCGGATGCAAACTTATCCATATCAACTGGCATCCATGAAACCTTTTCCTTGCCGCTTACTTCCACCTTCATTTTCTCGCACTTCACAGTCACGTCAGTGGTTTCCGCAGACGGCTCCATCTCTCCAACCTTTGCCACAAACTGCTTGATCACATCCTGCATCAGCTTCTGGGCGGCTTCCTCGTCACCTGACATGACTGCAGCCATGGTCTCTTCGTCCATGTTGGTCTGCATCTCGGTTATAAGGTCGTTCATGATCTGAGCCAGACCATCGCTGGAATAGCCTGTCACTTTGAGAAGGACGGTGGTCTCATCCTTTGTCTCACTCTGGATCTCAGCCGTGTAGCTCAGCTTGTTCAAAAGGCCTGTCATGATATCGGACATTTCCTGAACTTCCTCATCCGTGAAGTCAATGCCAAGCCCGCCAAGCTGATCCTTTAACATATCAGTCATCTCAGTATAGTCTTCCGCCAGCAGGGATGACCTTACATCATCCTCAGAGGCAAATCCCAGCAGATCCTTCATCGGGATTGCATTTTCCTTTACCACCAGGTCGTACATGGCTCCCACTACCTGATCTGCCGGTGCGAGCTTGCTCTGGCATCCTGTCAGAACCACACTGCACATCATCAGGACTGCTGCCATCAGCAGCGCCAGCTTTGTTTTCATTTTTTTCATAATACTTTTCTCCTCTTTCTATATTGCTATCATAACAGAAATTTTATTTTTCTGCTTCAGCCTCTTCCTTTTTGCCGGCCAGGTCGCTTGGTCTCATGGTCAGGTTGATCCTGCCCATCTTGTCAACCTCAGTTACCTTAACAGTAACTTCGTCTCCAATATTGACCACGTCTTCAACCTTGCCCACTCTCTTGTCGGACAGCTTGGAAATGTGGACCATGCCGTCCTTGTTGGGAGCCAGCTCCACAAATGCGCCGAAGTTCATGATGCGCACTACCTTGCCGTTAAATACCATACCGGCTTCAATGTCTGTCACGATTCCGGTAATAATGGTGATGGCTTTGTCGATCATGGTCTCATCCGTACCGCACACGCTGACGGAACCGTCATCTGTGATATCGATCTTAACTCCAGTCTCCTCGATGATCTTGTTGATCACCTTACCCTGCTTGCCTACCACATCGCCGATCTTCTGAGGATCAATGCTGATCTGCTTGATCTTTGGAGCATATGGGCTTAAATGCTTTCTGGGCTCGGAGATAACAGGCTTCATTACATCCTCCAGAATGTGCATTCTGGCTTCTCTGGTCCTGGTTATGGCCTCCTCGATAATAGGTCTTGTAAGGCCGTGGATCTTGATATCCATCTGGATGGCTGTGATACCGTTTTTGGTACCGCCAACCTTAAAGTCCATATCGCCGAAGAAGTCTTCCAGGCCCTGGATGTCGGTGAGTACAATATAGTCGTCATCCGTATCACCTGTCACCAGACCGCAGGAAATACCGGCTACCATCTCCTTGATGGGCACACCTGCCGCCATCAGAGACAGAGTAGATGCACAGATACTTGCCTGAGAGGTGGAACCATTGGATTCCATGGTCTCGGACACGGTACGGATCGCATATGGGAATTCTTCCGCACTTGGCAGCACGGGGATCAGCGCCCTTTCTGCCAGTGCGCCATGACCGATCTCACGGCGTCCCGGTCCCCTGCTTGGCTTTGTCTCGCCAACGGAGAAGGACGGGAAATTATAGTGGTGCATATAACGCTTGCTGGTCTCATTCTCATCCAGGCCGTCAATCCTCTGTGCATCGGAAAGAGGTGCCAGGGTGCAGGCGTTAAGGATCTGGGTCTGTCCGCGTGTGAACATACCGGAACCGTGTACTCTGGGCAGAAGGTCCACTTCAGCCGCCAGATGGCGGATCTGATCAATGGCACGGCCGTCCGGACGCTTGTGATCCTTTAAGATCATCTTGCGCACGGTCTTCTTCTGGTACTGATAAACAGCCTCTCCCAGCACGGAAAGCCACTCTTCGTTGTCGGCAAATGCCTCTTCCAGGCGCTCTGTCACAGCAGCAATGTTCCTCTCACGTGTCTGCTTGTCATCAGTAAACACAGCCTCCTCCATCTCTGAGGGAGGAACGATCTCCTTAATGGCTGCAAACAGTTCTTCCGGAACAGCGCAGCTTTCATAGGTATGCTTTTCCTTGCCGCACTCAGCTACAATGGTGTCGATAAAGCGGATAATCTCCTGGTTCACTTCGTGTGCCTTAAAAATAGCATCGATCATCTGCTGCTCCGGGACCTCATTGGCACCGGCCTCGATCATGATCACCTTTTCCCTGGTAGATGCAACAGTCAGAGCCATGTCGGAAACCTGCTTCTGATCTGCTGTGGGGTTGATGACAAACTCTCCGTTCACAAGACCTACCTGTGTGGTTGCGCATGGTCCGGCAAAGGGGATATCGGAAATACTGGTCGCAATGGCGGAACCCAGCATAGCGGTCAGTTCAGGGCTGCAGTCCGGATCAACGGACATTACGATATTATCCAGCGTAACATCATTGCGGTAATCCTTTGGGAACAGAGGGCGCATGGGGCGGTCGATCACACGGCATGTAAGGACAGCGTTCTCAGATGCCTTTCCCTCTCTCTTGTTAAATCCTCCCGGGATCTTTCCTACGGAATATAATTTCTCCTCGTATTCCACGCTCAGGGGGAAGAAATCGATTCCCTCCCTTGGCTTTGAGGATGCTGTTGCGGTTGCAAGTACAACGGTATCGCCGTAGTGCATGAATGCTGCACCATTGGCCTGTGCTGCCACCCTGCCCACTTCCACGGTCAGTTTGCGTCCTGCCAGGTCCATACTAAAACTTTTAAACATATTGGTGTCTCCTTTTCTTTCATTAAATATTGTTAGTTGGAAGACAAAAAAGATGCCGAAACTACTGATCTGCCTGCAGAATGCCTGACCCTGACTTGCTTTTTGTCAATTCCTGCAGGTACATCAGCGGTCTCGGAATTTCTCCCTTGTCCGCCCATGATACTATGCCTTATGGCTTTCTCCCTGGTACTTCCATGTCTTTTGCCTGTTTGAAAAAGCAAATATAGGGTGGAGTCCCCTCCACCCTAATCTTCAGAATTACTTTCTGATACCCAGCTTCTCGATTAATGCACGATATCCTTCCAGATCAGTCTTCTTTAAGTAATCCAGAAGACCCCTTCTCTGTCCAACCATCATCAGAAGACCTCTTCTGGAGTGATGATCCTTTGGATTCTGCTTTAAATGTTCGGTCAGTTCGGTGATCCTTTCTGTCAGGATAGCGATCTGAACCTCCGGTGAGCCTGTGTCTCCAGGCTTGCGGCCATACTGTGCAATGATCTGTGCTTTCTTTTCCTTAGAAATCATGGTAGTTCCTCCTTAATATTATTCGTCTCACCGTAAACCAGGCTAATGGCTGGAGTAACCAGGTAACCGGGCATCGGCGTCATTTCATACCGATTCAGTATAGCACAGTCCAAGCTGGTTGTAAACCGGTAATTTTACATTTATTTTTTATCTCTTAACCTATCTCTTTACCTGGATCTCGGGGTGGCGCTCAAAGTAATCAGCTGCAAACACCTTGTCCATCTCGATGCGCTGCTTCAGTTCCTCCAAAGAGGAAAATTTCTGCTCCGGCCTGTCAAAGGCCAGCAGCTGGACTTCTATGACCTTTCCGTAAAGGTCCTGATGCATATCAAATATATAGGTTTCCACCCCAACCGGATTTCTGCCCTCCACCGTGGGCTTGCGCCCGATGTTGGTAACGCCCCGGTAATAGGTTCCATCCACCAGGACCCGGGACACATACACTCCAAACCGCGGCAGCCGTTTAATGGAGGGAGGCAGCAGATTGGCGGTGGGAAATCCCAGGATGCTTGTTCCGATATGGTTTCCATGGACCACCTCGCCGTGGACCGCATAGGGCTCGCCCAGCAGAGCATTGGCTTTTTCCACATTTCCCTTTTCCAGTTCTTCCCGGATATAGGTGCTGCTGATGTCCCTCAGATGGTCCTTTTCCTTTTCAATCACATGGAGCCGGTATCCCAAGGTCTCCTCCAGCTGCTTTAAAAGCCGCGCATCCCCTGCGCCTTTGTATCCAAAGCTGCAGTCAGGACCCACCACGATCACCTTTGCCTGCATCCGGCCTGCCAGAATGTCTTTTACAAAATCCTCAGGCTTCATGCGGCGCGTTTCCTCACTAAAGGGATATTCCACCAGGTAATCCACCCCCATCTTCTCCATGTTGGCCCGTCTCTCCAGATTGGTGGTGATCACGGTCTGCGGCTGTCCGCTCATCATGGACAGCGGTGGTGTGCCGAATGTGAAGATGGCAGTGGGATATCCAAGGCTGGACTTCAACTCCTGCATGGTGAGCAAAAGCTTCTGGTGCCCCCTGTGTCTTCCGTCAAACTTCCCCAGGGTCACAATGGTTGGTTCTTCTATCTGAAATTCTGTGGTGTCTGCTATATACCTCATACTGCTATTCCTCGTTCTCTTCTGGTACTGGGGCCTGTTTAAAAAATTCATTCATTCCGGATGTCAGGAACATTTTCCAGGGCTTCCACCAGTGCCTGCTGTCCTGGTATTCATAAACGCCCACAAACCGGCCCCTGCTGTCATACATCCTGAATTTCTGTCCCTCGGCCAGATCCTTTACCCACTCCCTGTCATCCCCTGTATCCAGCTGGTTCTTAAAGCAGGGATTTCCATTGTATAACAAAGGATCCGCCTCAGGACGCACCTTCAAAACAGCGTATGACTGCAGGGCTGCTTCTACCGGGAAGATACAGGCGTCAAGGCGCCCTTCATCCCTGATGGCCTCAACCTCATCCAGCTTAAGGCTGTCTTTGATCTCAAAGCGGTCCACCCTGGTCCGCGTCAGGTGTTCCATACATCCCCCGCATCCCAGCCGTGCTCCAATGTCATGGCACAAGGTTCTGATATACGTGCCCTTGGAGCAGGTGACTTTCATCCACACCCTGGGCAGTTCCATCCGCTCCACCTGTATTTCCAGGATCTGTACCCGCCTGGCCTGGCGTTCAATCTCTTTCCCTGCCCTGGCAAGCTCATACAGCTTTTTCCCGTCCACCTTAAGCGCGGAATACATAGGAGGGATCTGGTCATATTCCCCCAGAAATCCCATCACTGCCTCTGTCACAGCCTTTTCATCCAGATCCATGGCAGACTCCCTGTGTTCCATTAACACCGTTCCGGTGGTATCCTGGGTATCGGTCACTGTTCCCAGGAGCATGACGGCTTCATATGTCTTGGACCGGTCTGTGAGCATATCACACAATCTGGTGCCCATGCCAAGGCACACCGGAAGTACGCCTTCCGCCGCGGGATCCAGTGTGCCGGTATGTCCGATCTTTTTCTGCTTTAAAATCCCTCTGAGCCGGGCTACCACATCGTGGGAGGTATAGCCCGGCTCCTTATATATGTTTATGATTCCGTGGTACATGGTCTTATCCTTTATTTCTGTGCCAAAGTATGTTTGGGCTTTGCTTTCAGGCACGGTCTGCGGCCTCGGGTTCCAGCTGTTTTGCAATGTGTCCGGACAGGTTGTTGATCACATCATGGATACTTCCTGTCATGGTGCATCCCGCCGCCCGCACATGGCCGCCCCCGCCAAAAAATGCGGCGATCCGGCTCACGTCCACAAGGCTTTGTGAGCGCATACTCACCTTATATTCCTGGGCTCCTGTCTGGTACAGGAAAATGGCCACCTCCACGCCGTCTGTGAGGCGCAGCTGGTCAATGATCCCGTCCATATCCTTGCTGTCCACGCCGTAAAACTCCATCTCATTCTGGCGGATCGCGCTAAAAATACACTTTCCGTCAAAGAATGTAATGCTTTCCAGCAGTGCTCTTCCCAGGATCTGGTTCTGGATATATGTTTTTTTATAAAAGCTGTTGTCAATGATGGATCCAAAATCAATTCCCTTGGCCATCAGTTTTCCTGCGATCTCCATGGTGGTTCCTGAGGTACAGGAGTATTTGAATACGCCCGTGTCATGGACAATCCCCGTGTAAAGGCATTCCGCCACCCGGATATCGATCTTTTCCTCATCCAGCTGTCCATAAAGGACTTCGCAGGTGGAGCTGGCTTCAGGAACCACCAGGTTACTGCCTGCAAAACGGGTGTTAGTCACATGGTGATCCAGACACAGGCTCTTCTTTGCCTGTGCAAGCAGGCTGGAAAATTCCCCCAGCCGGCCCACATCACCGCAGTCCAGGCAGACGCAGAGCTCATAGTTCTCCCCATCCGCCCGGTGGCGTATTTCATCAAATCCCTTCAGATAGCCGAATTTATCCGAGGCCTCCTCCAGGTACACTGCTGCCCGGATATCCGGGCAGTTAAGGCGGAGATAGTTATACAGTCCCAGTGCGGAACCCAGACAGTCCCCATCAGGGCGAATGTGTCCAAGAATCGCTACCGAACCCGTACCCTCTAACATCTGTTCCAAAATTGTCATCAGATCTCCTCCTCTTCACCTTCCTCATCCTGTCCTTCCCCTTGGTGAAGGTCCTTTGTGACCTCATCAATGAGCTTTGACATATTAACACCATACTCAATGGACTGATCCAGGATGAACTTAAGTTCCGGTGTATTGCGCAGATTGATCCTTCTTGCCAGTTCCCTGCGCACATACCCTTCCGCGCTCTTTAAGCCTTCAATGGTTGCCTTTGCCGCGTCTTCATTTCCCAGTACGCTGATATATGCCTTGCAGTACTTAAGGTCAGGCGTGACTTCCACGGAAACCACACTTGTCATGGGATGGATCCTTGGGTCTTTAATGCCATTGCGAATGATCTCACTCAATTCCCTGAGTACCTCCGCATTGATTCTAGTATTCTTTATGCTGTTCTTGCGCATGTTGCTCCTCTCTTTCCGTCCAGGAAAGGGCGTGACAGGCCGACCCTTTCACCGGTTCCGCCTGTCATCGTGTGTATGAGCGTATCTATCTTGGTACTTCTACCATGATGTAAGCTTCAATCTCATCATCTTCCTGGAGATCATTAAACTTCTCAAATACAAGGCCGCACTCGTAGCCGGCAGCCACTTCCTTTACATCATCCTTGAAACGTTTTAAGGATGCCAGCGGACCCTCAAAGATCTGGTCCTTGCCTCTGCTGACCCTGCAGCTGCATCCTCTCTGGAACTTGCCGTCCAGGACATAGGAACCTGCAATGGTACCCACGCCGGATGCCTTAAAGGTCTGTCGGATCACGGCATGGCCGATCACCTTCTCCTCAAATACAGGATCCAACATACCCTTCATAGCTGCTTCCACATCCTCGATCGCCTGGTAGATCACCTTGTAAAGGCGCATATCCACCTTCTCCCTCTCGGCAATGGACTTGGCCGTTGCGTCCGGGCGGATGTTGAAGCCAATGATGATGGCGTTGCTGGCAGATGCCAGGGAAACATCAGACTCATTGATCGCGCCTACGCCGCCGTGGATCACTTTTACCATAACCTCTTCATTGGAAAGCTTTGTAAGGCTCTGCTTAACCGCTTCCACAGATCCCTGCACATCAGCCTTGATGATCAGCGGCAGTTCTTTTACATTGCCTGCCTTGATCTGGCTGAACAGGTCATCCAGGGATAATTTTGCCTTGGTATCCTCGATCAGTTTGCTCTTGCCCTCTGAGATAAATGTCTCAGCAAAGCTTCTTGCTTCCTTCTCGCTCTCTGTTGCCACAAATACCTCGCCTGCGTTGGGCACATCATTCAGACCCAGGATCTCTACCGGCGTGGATGGCCCTGCCTCTTTTACTCTGCGGCCCCTGTCATCCATCATGGCACGGATCTTGCCAAAGCATGCGCCTGCGGCAATGGTATCTCCTACCCTTAAGGTTCCCTTCTGTACCAGGACAGTGGCCACGGGGCCCTTGCCCTTATCCAGCTCAGCCTCGATCACAAGGCCTCTTCCCTTACGGTTTGGATTGGACTTAAGTTCAAGGACATCTGCTGTCAGGAGAACCATTTCCAGCAGGTCCGTAATTCCCTCTTTGGTATGCGCGGATACAGGTACAAAGATCGTGCTGCCGCCCCAATCCTCAGAAATCAGTTCATACTCGGACAGCTCCTGTTTTACCTTATCCACATTGGCGCTTGGCTTATCGATCTTGTTGATGGCAACAATGATCTCCACGCCCGCTGCCTTTGCATGGTTGATGGCTTCCACGGTCTGAGGCATCACGCCGTCATCTGCGGCAACCACCAGGATTGCTATATCAGTGGACTGGGCGCCTCTCATACGCATAGCTGTAAACGCCTCATGTCCGGGTGTATCTAAGAAGGTGATCTTGCGGTCATTGATCTCGATGACGGATGCACCGATATGCTGTGTAATGCCGCCCGCTTCCCTTGCAGTTACATTGGTCTCACGGATCGCATCCAAAAGCGAGGTCTTACCATGGTCAACGTGTCCCATTACACACACAACCGGTGATCTGGGCACCATATCCTCCTGGCTCTCATCATCTTCCTTTAAGAGTTCTGCGATCACATCAACTTTTACTTCTTTTTCACAGAGTACATCAAACTCCATGGCGATTTCTTCCGCCTGCTCATAATCGATCTCCTGGTTCAGGGTCACGATCTGTCCCTTTAAGAAGAGCTTCTTAACGATCACGGACGGCTGCAGCTTCATCTTGTCAGCCAGTTCCTTAATGGTCAGGCTGTCCGGAAGAGTGATTGTCTTCACCTCATCAACCTTTGCATCCTCCTTTTTCGGCACCGGCATGATAAATGCGCCCTTGCCTGTTTTCGGAGTCTTCTTTCCGTCCTCTACGCGGTCTCTCTTATCGTAACGGTCATTTCTGTGAGCATTCTTATTACCACGGTTGCTGGTGGGTTTTGCCTGGATGGATGTCTCAAAGGAGGGTTTACCGTCCCTTGCGCCGCCCGGACGGCGGTTATCGCCGCGGGGCCCTCTGTTATCCCTTGCATCCTTATCTTTATCATCACCACGGCCTGCATAGCCTCCCTGGGGTCTGCCGCCATAGCCGCCTCCCTGGGGACGGTTGCCCTGATAGCCTCCCTGGCCCTGGGGTCTGTTGCCCTGATAACCGCCTGGACGGTTACCCTGGTAGCCTCCCTGGCCCTGGGGTCTGTTGCCCTGGTAACCACCCTGACCTTGAGGTCTGTTGCCCTGGTAGCCGCCTTCGCGGTTGCCCTGGTAGCCTCCCTGGCCCTGGGGTCTGTTGCCCTGGTAGCCGCCTTCGCGGTTGCCCTGGTAGCCTCCCTGGCCCTGGGGCCTGTTGCCCTGGTAGCCGCCTTCACGGTTGCCCTGGTAGCCTCCCTGGCCCTGAGGCCTGTTGCCCTGGTAGCCGCCTTCGCGGTTGCCCTGGTAGCCTCCCTGGCCCTGAGGTCTGTTGCCCTGGTAGCCGCCTTCGCGGTTGCCCTGGTAGCCTCCCTGGCGGTTGCCCTGATAGCCGCCTTCACGGTTACCTTGGTAACCTCCCTGGCGGTTGCCCTGATAGCCGCCTTCACGGTTGCCCTGGTAGCCGCCTCCCTGGCGGTTGCCCTGATAGCCGCCCTCACGGTTGCCCTGATAGCCGCCCTCACGGTTGCCCTGGTAGCCTCCCTGACGGTTGCCCTGGTAGCCTCCCTCACGGTTGCCCTGATAGCCTCCCTGACGGTTGCCCTGATAGCCTCCCTCGCGGTTGCCCTGGTAGCTTCCCTGACCCTGAGGTCTGTTGCCCTGGTAGCCGCCTTCACGGCTGCCCTGGTAACCTCCCTCGCGGTTGCCCTGATCGCCTCCCTGGGAAGGGCTCTGTGTCCTGTTATTATCCCTTGCCTCAGGCGCAGCCGCAGTCTCGGCCGGATGGGCAGCGGGCGCTTCCTTTACAGCGGCCGGCTGAACTTCCTGAGCCTGAACCTGAGGACGCGGCGTCTCCTGCTGCACAGACGGTGCAGGGGCCGGCGCTTCCGCCCTGGGCGCCTGCTGCTGTGGCTGTGGTTTTGGCTGCGGCTTGGGAGGAGCAGGACGCTTGATCTGCTGCTGGGCATTCTGCGGCCTGAACACAGCCGTCAGTTTTTTCTTTCCCGCCTCAGGTCTGCCTGTGGACTCAGAAACAGTTTTAGAAGCTTCCGCCTTAGGCGCCTCCTGTTTGGACACATCTGTCCTGGGTGCTTCTGTCCTGGGTGTCTCACTTCTCGGCCCTTCTGTTTTTGGCGCTTCTGTCCTTGACATCTCAGTTCTCGGACCAGCCCCCGCCTTCTTATGATTTACAGATGATCTCACAATATTCTCCTGCTCCCTTGTAACATTGGATGCAGCGTACAAAGCGGCAGCAGTATCTTTTTGTTTTATAATTTCCAATATCTCTTTACTGGTTTTACCCAGTTCATTTGCCAGTTCACTTACTCTCATTCAAACTACCTCCATTTATATTCATTAGTTCTGCCATTGACTTTGCGAACCCTGCATCTTCCACGGACAGGGATGCTCGAAACTCCTGACCGATGGCGTGCCCCAGTTCATCCTTTGTTCCAAACAGATAGATTGGGACTTTATAGTGAGTGCACATATTGGTAAACATTTTCTTCGTATTATCCGAAGCTTCTTCCGATACGATTACCATTTGCGACCTTCCGCTCTTTACAGATTTCTCCGTCGAAAATTCTCCGCTGACCACTTTCCTTGCCCTCTTTGCAAGGCCAAGCAGGCTTAGCAGCTTTTTGCTATTTACCAAGCTCTTCCATCTCCTTTTCCAGAGTCTCATATACCTCTTTTGGAATGGGCATTTTAAAGGACCGATCCAACCCCTTGCTTTTCACGGCCTTTTTCAGGCATTCCATCGATGGGCACAGGTAAGCGCCTCTGCCGTTCTTACGGCCGGTGGCATCTAACACAATCTCATCTTCGGCGGTTTTTATAACTCTTATCATTTCTTTCTTGCTCTTCATCTCCTGACAGCCTATGCACTGTCTGAGCGGAACTTTTTTCATGCTCACATACATCACTCCTAATCTTTTCAGAGTATCCCTATTCCTGTTCGTTTACGTCTTCCTGGTAGTCCTCTTGATATTCCTGGTAGTTTTCCGGCTCCTCATACGTTTCTTCCTCAAAGCTTGCAGCCGGTGTGTCTCCGTACTGGAGGCCCATCTGCTCAAAGAGCCCCATCTCCCTTGCCTGTGTCTCGCTCTTGATGTCGATCTTAAAGCCTGTAAGCCTTGCAGCCAGCCTTGCGTTCTGGCCTTCCTTGCCAATGGCCAGGGACAGCTGGTAATCCGGCACGATCACCTGTGCCTCCCGCGCTTCCTCGTCAGCCACCACACAGATCACCTTGGCCGGGCTCAGCGCATTCTCGATCAGGTACGCGGGATTGTCGTCCCAGTTGATAATATCAATCTTCTCTCCACGCAGTTCGCTTACAATGGAGTTGACCCTTGCACCGTTAAGGCCCACGCATGCGCCCACGGGATCCACATTGGAATCGTTGGATTTTACAGCGATCTTTGTTCTGGAACCTGCTTCCCTGGCAATGGCCTTGATCTCCACCGTGCCGTCACGCACCTCCGCAACTTCAGATTCAAACAGGCGCTTTACAAGGTCCGGATGGGTTCTGGAAACGGAAACCCTGGGTCCCTTTGGAGTATCCTTCACCTCGATCACGTATACCTTGATACGCTCGGTGGGGCGGAACGTCTCTCCCTTTACCTGCTCGCTCTCATTTAAGATCGCGTCCACTCTTCCCAGATTAATACTCACGTTCCTGCCCAGATAGCGCTGGACGATACCTGTCATAACATCCTTTTCCTTGGTATAATACTCATTGTAAAGGACCTTGCGCTCTTCCTCACGGATCTTCTGCAGGATCACGTTCTTTGCGTTCTGAGTGGCGATACGGCCAAACTTCTTGGAATCCAGGGGGATCTGCACCGTGTCTCCCACCTCATACTTTGGGCTCAGCATTTTGGCATCCGCCAAGCTGATCTCCAGGATATCGTCTTCCACGTTCTCTACAACGGTCTTCTCAGCATATACGGCAAAATCACAGGTGTTTGGATTCACTGTGACCTTTACGTTATCGGCTTTTCCAAAATGGTTCTTACAGGCAGTGAGCAGGGAGTTTTCGATCGCTTCGATCAGTGTATCCTTGGCGATATTCTTCTCCTTTTCCAAAACCTCCATTGCCTCCAACAGTTCCTTGTTCATGTTTATCCTCCTATCCATGCCTGGGCATGTGAATTAAAAATGCTTAAAAATCCAGTGCCAGCCGTATAAGGGCAATGTCCGGCTTCTCAAATACCATGAGGCTGCCGTCTTCCATGGTCAGCGTCACAGTATTTTCATCATATGCACTTAAGGCACCTGTAAATTCCTTCTGCTTATCAATCTGACGATACAGGCGCACATCCACATCCTTGCCCATGCTTCTGATAAAGTCCTTCTCTTTTTTCAGAGGACGGCCCAGACCCGGTGAACTGACTTCCAGGATATAGCTTTCATCAATAAAATCTTCTTTATCCAGCCATTCGCCTAACTTTCTGCTGATGACCTCGCAGTCGTCCACAGCGATCCCGCCTTCCTTATCAATATAAGCCCTGAGGTACCAGGTACCTGCTTCCCTTACATATTCCACATCCACAAGTTCAAAATGATGCTCATCCATCAGCGGAAGGAGGTATTTTTCTACTCTGCTCTCATAATTTTCCTTTTTTCCCATCCTTACACCACCTTTCTGATTCTACTCAAAACGAAAGAGTGGACCGGCGTCCACTCTTTATCAGTAATCTACATTAGTTATCGTATACACTATACCATCATGTTCCGGTAAATGCAAGCATTTTCAAGGATTTTGTTGAAATATTCCTGTAAATTAAAGCATTGCACGTCCTCTGCACCAGGTCTGGATCACACTGTAATCGTCATCCAGCACCACCAGGTCTCCATCGCATCCGGCTGCGATCCTGCCTTTTCGTTTATCCACCCCCAGGCACCTGGCAGGATTAATGGTACAGGAATTGACAGCGGTGTCAAAGGGAACCATGGCTTCCTCCACCAGGATCCTAAGTCCCCGGTTCATGTTCAGGGTGCTTCCCGCAATGGTGTCAGATCCCTTCAGCCGTGCCAGTCCGTCATCCCCGATCTCGATGTCGTGCCCTCCCAGCTGGTACTGTCCTCCCGGAGGGCAGTGCTTTGCGCGCAGGGAATCGCTGATCATAATGGAATAATCCCGTCCCTTGGAATGGAAGAAATTGTTAAGGGCAGCCAGGTGGGAATGGCAGCCATCGCATATGATCTCGCCGTAAATGTCCCTGACCCTCAAAGCAGTTCCCACCAGCCCCGGCTTGCGGTGATGGTACGGCGTCATGCCGTTGTACACATGGGTCATGGAGGTTGCGCCATTGGCAATTCCCAAAAGAGCCTGCTCATAGGTGGCCGCGGAATGCCCCATGCTCACCACCACGCCGTGGGTGGAACAATATCTTGTGAGCGCATGGTCCGGATCACGCTCCGGAGCCAAAGTGATATACTTGATCAGCCCCCCGGCCGCCGCCTGATACCGTTTAAACTGTTCCACAGAGGCAGTGGCAATGGCTTCCGGAGGCTGGGCCCCCTTGTACTCCATGTCCAAGAACGGGCCTTCAAAATGGATCCCCAGGATCTCTGCGCCCTCATAGCCTTCTTCCACCACGGCAGCCACATTTGCAACCGCCTTTGTAAGCACCTCCGGCATCTGGGTCACGGTGGTGGGCAGAATAGAGGTGACCCCCTCCTCAGGAATGCGCTTCATCCAGTTTCTCAATCCCTCCGGCTCTCCGTCATTGGTATCAAAATCATAAGCCCCATGGGTGTGGATATCAATAAATCCCGGAAGGATCCTCTTGTCCCCGTAATCATGGTCCACAGGTCCTGTACCGTAATTGTAAATGCGTTCAATGGTTCCCTTTTCAATCTCCAGCTGCGCTGCCACAAACTGGCCTCCTATCCAAATCCTCTTACCCTGAATCCTCATATCATCTTCTCCTTTCTCTTTCTTTCCCTTTGATACCCTCAGCGGACAAGGGAGTACACGGTTTTGCACCACAGATTTGCGATTCTGCGGCGTTACTGTCTCCGGGCGTAGCCGACTGACGTTAACGCGGCCAGCCGCCAAAAGACGGCGGTTGGGGCGTGTGTGCCCTTGTTCACTGAGGGTACTCCCACCTCTATTATTTATATCCTTAGTTTATATCCTTTGAGTACAGTATAACACGTTAGAAATATTTTTCAATATAGTTCTTAAAATAAAAATATTTTTTATTATCTTTACACACACAGGTTTTCACCGAAAAGGAACGGACATGATACAAAAAAGGAACCATGACCAGTGACCGCATACCTGCCGGACCACTGTTTATGGTTCCCTTTCATTTCTGCTTATATTCCTTTTCGGTCCAGAAGAGCGGCTATGTGCGGAAAGGGTTCCAGACTGCGCCGCAGGATCCCATGTATATATGCAATGGTGATCCCATAATTGGTCATGGGTACGCACTGATCCCGGGCGCATTTCATCCTGTACTTCATCTCCCGCTCATTGAGCATGCATCCGCCGCAGTGGATGATCAAACGGTAGCCGCCCAGGTCGTCCGGAAATTCCGTTCCTGATGTAAATACAAATTCAGGTTCTGTTCCCGTAAAACCCTGTATCCAGGACGGAAGCTTCACCGTACCTATGTCACCGCACTGCCTGTGGTGTGTACACCCCTCTGATACCAGTATCCGGTCCCCTTTTCCTATGTGATCCAGAGCCGTCACGCCCTCCACCAGCTGTTCCAGATCCCCTTTATATCTGGCAAAAAGGATGGAAAAAGAAGTCAAAAGAATATCCTTTGGCGTATCTGCAGAAACCCTGGCAAATACCTGGCTGTCCGTGATCACCATTTTGGGCTTCTTCCCCAGCGCCGGCAGCACCCCTGCCAGTTCATTTTCCTTAAGGACAATGGCAGTCGCATCCGCTTCCAGGATATCGCGTATGGTCTGCTGCTGGGGCAGGATCAGCCGTCCCTTGGGAGCAGCCTTGTCAATGGGCACTACCAGCACTGCAAAATCCTGTGGTTCCAGCAGATCTCCCACAATCCTGCGGCTGTTCTCCTGGATCTTTCCCAGTGCGGCCAGGCACTCCTTAAGATCGGCGATCCCCTGACCGGTCAAGGCACTGACTTTTACCAGCGGGAGGCTTTGTTTCCAATCCACCTGCCCAGGATCTTCCTGTTCCAGGTCCATCTTGTTACAGACGATCACACAGGGGATCCGCTTTTCCTCTATGCGTTTTAAAAGGGAGCTGTCCTCAGGCGTCATGCCATGGCAATGGTCCACCACCAGGACAGCCACATCCGTCTTGTTCAGCACCTGATAGCTTTTCCTGACACGCAGGCTGCCCAGCTCCCCCTCATCATCGATCCCCGGAGTGTCGATCATCATCACAGGTCCCAGGGGAAGCAGCTCCATGGCCTTGTACACAGGGTCCGTGGTGGTTCCCTTTACATTAGAGACCACAGCCAGATTCTGGCCCGTGACAGCATTGAGCACGCTGGACTTGCCTGCATTTCTCCTTCCAAAGAACCCAATATGGACCCGATCCGATGCCGGTGTGTTATTCATTCCCATACGCTTTTGCTCCTCTTTTCCTTTTTCATTTGTAACTGTTTAAGGACGGCTCATCTTCTTGGCCGAAAAGCTGATACCCAACTGTTACTTTCATTATTATATTGCATATTACTACAGCCCCCATGGGCTGTCAATCCCCGGAAAGGAATTCTCTTTGTCGGACCTTTTCCGGAGCATAGGAGCGCCGGGGCATAGGTGCACCGGGGCGCATTGGGATCCAGGGCGGAAAAACCCCTGCCCGGGGCATCTCAAACCGCAGGCAGGGGAATGGGGCACACATGTTCTCCTTTATAATCCGCTCTCAATTTTCTGCCGTTTGATCCCATGCTTTTCGGCAAAGCCGGTAAGGATCATGGTCAGCGCTCCGTCTCCTGTTACGTTACAGGCTGTTCCGAAGCTGTCCTGCAGGGCAAAAATAGTGAGCATCAGGGCTGTTCCCGTCTCATTAAACCCGAGAACGCCTGTAATCAGGCCCAGGGACGCCATTACCGTACCGCCCGGAACGCCAGGCGCACCAATGGCAAATACTCCCAGGAGGGCACAGAACAAAAGCATGGTTCCCGTGGACGGGATATAACCGTAAAGTATCTTAGATATTGTCATAACGAAGAACACCTCCGTGAGCACGGAGCCGCACAGATGGATGTTGGCAAACAACGGGATGCCAAAATCCACCATATCATCCCTCAGAGGAGGCTGGGATTTCTTCGCACAGCGCAGAGCAACCGCCAGGGTTGCTGCGGAGGACATGGTTCCCACAGCCGTAATATAGGCCGGCCCGTAATTCTTGATCACATCCATGGGGTTCTTGCCTGAATATGCTCCGCCGATGGCGTACAGCAGGGCCATCCAGATATAGTGCCCGATCATGACAATGACGACCACCTGGATAAATACGGGCAGCTGTTTTGTTATGGTTCCTTCATATGACAATGCACAGAAGGTGAAAGCGATAAATACAGGAAGAATGGGAATAACAACTTTTGTTACAACGGACAGTACGATCTGCTGGAATTCCTCCAGGACATCTGTGATCACCCTTGCTTTGGTCCACGTGGCAGCCAGACCCAAAAGCAGTGAAAAGATCAGGGCGCTCATCACCGGCATGATCTGGGGAATGTCCAGCTGGAACACGATCTCAGGCAGTTCCTTCAGCCCCTCCACCTCTGTGGCAATGGAAAGGTGGGGGATTATAAGATAGCCTGCCACCATGGAAAACAGCGCAGCGCCGATAGATGAAATATACGCAATTGAAACAGCAACTCCCAGCATTTTGGACGCATTATTCCCAAGCCTTGTAATGGAGGGAGCAATGAATCCAATGATGATCAACGGAACGCAGAATACGATCACCTGGTTCAGTATGTATTTGATCGTTACAATGACATGCATAAGACCTTCGCCGGAAACCTGGCCAATGACAATACCCAGAATAACCCCCAACAGTAATCGGAACGGTAAACTACTTGTTATTTTTTTCATACCTATTCTCCAATCATAATTTTTATGATCCCTTCGCCGGTCTCCCTCATCCCTTTATTTCCAGGCAGACCAACATTCTTACGTGTTGCCTCGACACCACTTGTCACAATGCCGCCTTCTCTGGTGTAACCTCAGCCATCACCTCCCATTCCTTTTGTGGATTCCCTGCCACGATCCGGTCCGCTGCCAAAATTCCCTTTCAGTGATCTGTATTGGGAATCCGGTTACTAAAAGAGTACCACATTTTATGCCCCCAGGTCAATGTCTGTATCATTACATGTTTCCCTGTTTAAGATTCCCTTATCTACCGGGGTATCTATTGTAAGTATATACATCTGCGGGTATAAGGTGAACCATAAAACCGTAATAAATAACTGCAGGGCTGCCGGACAACAGGAAACGGTCCGCAGCTCCGGGGAGTTTTTGAAAAAAACCTGAAAAACTTGGAATTTATATATCTGCGCTTTACATTTCCCCACCCATATTGTTATAATAAAAACATATAGCAAAAAAAAATGGTATGAAAATTTGTTATATCGCATGGAGGTAAGGGATGGAGCAGAACCTATCACAATATAAGATATTCTATGAGGTAGCAAAAGCCGGCAATATTTCCAAAGCCGCTAAAGAACTCTATATCAGCCAGCCGGCCATCAGCAAGGCCATCAGCAAGCTGGAGGACAGCCTGGGACTTTCCCTGTTTACCCGCAGCTCCAGGGGCGTGCAGCTCACCGCGGAGGGGGAGATCCTGTTCGAGCACACCAGGGAAGCATTTGATGCTTTGGAGCGGGGTGAATCCGAGTTAAAGAGGATCCAGGAGTTCGATATCGGCCATTTGCGCATTGGGGTGAGCAACACCTTGTGCAAGTATATCCTGCTTCCCTATTTAAAAACCTTTATTGACCAGTACCCCCACATGAAGGTGACCATAGAAAGCCAGTCCACGGCCCAGACCCTGACGCGTCTGGAACAGCAGAAAATCGATCTGGGACTTGTGGCCGAACCCTCCGTGCGCAGGGATCTGGCATTCATACCAGTAATGGACATACAGGATATCTTTGTCACCACACCCTCTTATCTGGAGAACCTGTACTTAAGAGAGGGACAGGATACCAATATTTTTGAGACCGGCAACATCATGCTTCTGGATACCAGCAACATGACGCGCCACCATGTGGATGAGTATATGTCCGATAACAATATCATACCCAGGCAGGTGCTGGAGGTGACCACCATGGACCTGCTCATTGAGTTTGCAAAAATCGGTCTGGGGATCGGGTGCGTGATCAAGGAACTGATCCAAAAGGAACTGGACAACGGCATTCTGGTGGAGATCCCCCTGGAAATCCCCATTCACAGAAGGACCATTGGTTTTTCCTACCATCCGGCCAACCAGGCCCTGGCTTTGAGAACATTTTTGGAGTTCTTATACTAAAGTTCAGGCAGTCAAAAGGCGGTTCCTCCCATGCCGGGGAGAAACCGCCTTTTATACATTACATACTCATACCCACAATTTTATCGTTTCTTCTATGGCCTTTTACCTATGTAACCACTGTCCCGATGCCGGCAATTAGTTATTGATCAGCTTATCGGTGTCATTCCAGCTGTACAGCTTTCTCAGCTCAGAGCCAACCTTTTCAAGCGGCTGGGCAGCTTCGTTCTTTCTCATGGCATTAAAATGAGGACAGCCTACCTGGTTCTCTGTGAGCCAGTCTTTTGCAAAAGTACCGTCCTGGATATCGGACAGGATCTTCTTCATGGCCTTCTTTGTCTCATCTGTCACAATCTTTGGTCCGGTGATGTAATCGCCGTACTCTGCCGTGTTGGAGATGGAATATCTCATACCGGCAAAGCCGCTCTCATAGATCAGGTCAACAATCAGCTTCATCTCATGCACACACTCAAAATATGCATTCTCAGGAGCATAACCGGCTTCAACCAGGGTCTCAAATCCGGCTTTCATCAGAGCGCACACGCCGCCGCACAGAACAGCCTGCTCTCCAAAGAGGTCTGTCTCTGTCTCTACCTTAAAGGTAGTCTCCAGGATACCGGCCCTTGCGCCGCCGATCCCCTGACCATAAGCCAGAGCCATATCGGTTGCCTTGCCTGTTGCATCCTGATGTACCGCGATCAGACATGGGGTTCCTCTGCCTCTCTGATATTCGCTTCTTACCGTGTGGCCCGGAGCCTTTGGCGCGATCATGGTCACATCCACATCCTTAGGCGGAACGATCTGTCCGAAATGGATGGCAAAACCGTGCGCAAACATCAGCATCATGCCTGGACGCAGGTTTGGAGCGATGGACTCTTTATACATAGCCGCCTGCTTTTCGTCATTGATAAGGATCATAATAACATCGGCTTTCTTGGTTGCCTCTGCTGCCGTATATACTTCAAAGCCCTGCTCCTCGGCCTTTTTCCAGGAACGGCTTCCCTCATACAGACCTACAATTACATTGCAGCCTGACTCCTTTAAATTTAATGCATGTGCATGTCCCTGGCTGCCGTAACCGATGACAGCGATGGTCTTGCCTTCCAGTAATGATAAATTACAATCTTCCTGATAATAAATCTTTGGCATTGCTCTCTTCCTCCTTGATTCCTTTGAAAATGTATATGTTAAGGCAACAAAACCGACGACTCTCAGTCCGCCCTTGGCCGCCCCCTTAAGCTCTTATTTACCGCAACCGATCCCTACGGAAGCATCCTGATATCTTCAGCGCCTCGCTCAAGTCCGGTCAGACCGGTACGGGCCAGTTCCAAGATCTCATAATCTTCCAGCAGATTGATGAGCGCGTCCAGCTTGGACTGGTCGCCTGTCAGCATGACTGTCAGGGAGTCCTTGCCCACATCCACGATGGTTGCACGGAATATGCTGGAAATAGCGCTGACCGACTGGCGGTCCGAAGCATTGGCCTTCACCTTGACCATCATCAGTTCCCTGTACACGGAACGGTCCGGCTTCAACTCCTTGATATCCCTTACATCCTCCAGTTTGTTTAACTGGTTCTTGATCTGCTCCAGAACAGTCTGATCACCCAGGGAGACCACGGTCATCCTGGAATACCGCGGGTCTGCGGTGACACCAACGGTCAGGCTTTCAATATTGTAACCACGGCGGCTGAACAGTCCGGCCACCCGGGCCAGCACGCCGGCAGTATTGTCTACAAGCAGCGATAACACGATTCTGTCATCCATATAATCCCACCCTCTCATCATGGTTCAGGCAGTTATGGTCCTGCCCTTTCCATATAGTAATTTCAATCATAACAACCATTGTTCTATTTGTCAATTGCATAATAGGAATGGTTATTATGAGTTTTAGTTATACTAGTACCTTTATTAAAGGGACAAAAGAAACTGTTCAAGTTCTGAAACAGTTTCAACCACATGGGCGGCCCGGCAGTCTTCCATCTCCTGACGGCTCCCATATCCGTAGAGCACGCCTACACATTCCATGCCGCACTCCCTGGCTCCCAGCACATCATGTTCCCGGTCCCCCACCATCACGGCATTGTCCACCGCCTCTTTTTGTAGGCCCAGGCCGCTGGACTCCAGCACATACCGGATCACATCACCCTTCCTGCACCTTGTCTCATCCAAATTGGCTCCGCCGATAAAATCAAAGTACTCTGCCAGTTTAAAATGCTCAAGTATTTTCACTGCAAATTCCTCAGGCTTGGAGGTGGCCACCAGCAGGGTTTTGCCCGCGTCCTTTAGGGCCTGGAGCATTTCCCTGATTCCGGGATATTCCTTGTTCTCATACCATCCCTGCCTGCTGAAATACTCCCGGTATATGAGCACGCCCTCCCAGGCCTGCTCATCGGAAAAGCCATAAAACTTCTTATAGCTGTCCGTCAGGGGCGGCCCGATAAAGGGGCAAAGGGAATCCAGGTCCTCCACCTGGATCCCGTAATGGTTCAGGGCATAACACACGGATTTCGTGATCCCCTCTTTGGGGTCTGTCAGTGTTCCGTCCAAATCAAATAATATATGAGTCTTATGATCCATCCGTTTCTCCCATTCCGTTATATTTTCCCGTCCTTAAACGCTTTCATCATCTCATGTCCCACGCTGATATAAGGTCCGTATTCCACGATCTCATCCCGTGTAAACCATCCGGCCTCCGAGAGTTCGTCCTCCTCCAGGCGTATGGTATCGTCCCCGTCCAACTCCGCCGTAAATCCGATCATCTCCGTGTCTGAGAATGCCCAGGGCTGGCTCTTATAATAGCGTATGTTCTTTACCTTCAGTCCCACTTCCTCCATCACTTTCCTGCGCACGCAGTCCTCAAAGGTCTCACCGATCTCCACAAATCCGGCGATCAGAGCGTAATTGCGGTAAGTCCCCCTTGCATACCTGGACATGAGGAGTTTGTCCTTGTTTTTAATAGCCACAATTATGGCCGGACTGATCTTGGGATATTCCGTCTGTCCGCACTCAGGGCAGACCATGGCCCGTTCCTTTTCACTGGGCGCCATCTTCTGCCCGCAGCCCCCGCAGTACTTCCTGCTCTGGAGCCATCTGTAAAGCTGGCTGCCCGTTATCCCTGCAAACGCCTGATAAAGGGGTTCAAAGGTCCTGAAAACCGGCAGTCCTTCCATGACGTAACCGCCGAACTCCGGCACCTTCATATCCGTCACCAGATAGTAGGCCCTGTCGTCAATACAGAACAGATACCTGGCCCCAGGCCTCACATCCTCCTCGTCCAAAAGATCCCTGAAGGTAGGGATCACGTACCCCTCCCCCTGCCGTAAAAGCATAACCTTATTGTACTCATAATGGAGGACAAAGTCCTGTTCCTCCGGCGCCTTTTTGCGGAATGTGGGATCATATGTATGAGGCGCTATATCCTGTATCATAGATTATATCATCTTCCTTTCCAAGTCCTTTTCGGGTTTGATGTCTATTGTATCACAGGATCGGAGGGTTGTAAAAGAGATAATTGGGATTTAATTGGCTGAAAGGATAGGCGCCAGTCCGTGAAGAGAATGGGGACGGGACGGGGGGAGGGTACGGCTTCTGGGCCGGCAGGTCACAGACCTGCGCGCCCCTCCTTAATCGTGTATTACTACGTTTAGTTTTTTGCGGATTCCAAGGCTCAAGATTCCCAGTATGGATTTGCCGTCCACCATGCAGCTGCCGCAGCATACGTCCACGTCCTGGGGGTACTGCTCTACGCGGTTTACAAACTGTTTGACGTCCTCTATTGTATTAAATGTAATTTCCTTTGTTGTCATAAAAAACCTCCTGTATCTAATACGGCTTATGTTATGGGCCGTATTTTTATTGATACAGGAAGTTTTCCCCTTTTAAAAAGGTTTATACCGTTCCAGCTTTTTCCAGAAAGGTTTTATTTTCCACCTGGCCAGGGAGCTGAAAAAATAGTAGTAGATGATAAAGCACACGCTGGTCAGGCTCCAGGTCAGGGGGTAGCAGAAGGCTGCGCCAATGATGTTGTGGAAATGGGGCAGGGCAAACATGATCCAGAGCACGCGTACACCGCAGATCCCCACACCGGTGATGATCAGGGGCATCCATGCATCTCCCACGCCTCTCAGCGTACCGGACAGTATCTCGATGGCAATATATGTGATAAAGGTGGGGACCATAAAATGCAGCAGCCGGATGCTGATCTCCTGGACCTGGGGATCTGTTGTAAACATAAGTACCAGATAATGGCCCCAGTGATACAGGGCGGCACCGGCCATGGTTGTCATTACCGCTCCCACCACCATACAGGCTCCGGCGCCTTTCCTCACACGGTCGATCCGGCCCGCACCGTAATTCTGTCCCACAAAGGTGGTGGCCGCAATCCCAAGGGCATTGATCATCATCCAGAACAGGCCGTCCACCTTTCCGTAGGTGGCCCATGCCGTCACATTGTCTGTTCCCAGTGTGTTCACGCCTGCCTGGATGATAATATTGGAGATATTGTACATAATGGATTGCATTCCCGCAGGGATTCCGATCCGCACGATCCGCCTCAGCATCCTTTGGTCGATCCTGACCTTCTTCCACTCCAGCTTGTAGGTGTCCTCTGTCTTCATCAGGGTCCATACCACCAGGACAGCGCTGAGAAGCTGTGACGCGATGGTGGCAATGGCGGCACCGGCCACACCGATCTTCAGGACAGCCACCAGAAGCACATCCAGCACAATGTTCACAAAGCAGCTGGCGATCAGAAAATACAGAGGGCGCTTGGAGTCTCCCACCGCCCTGAGGATACCTGCTCCCATATTGTAGATCAGGTTGGGGATGGTGCCTATGAAATAGATCCTGAGATAGATCATGGAAGGCTGCATAACATCCTCCGGGGTCTTCATTGCCTCCAGCGCCCAGTAGGAGCCCAGAATTCCCAGAATCATCATGATGATTCCGCCCATGACGGAAAAGGCAATGGATGTATGTACGGCCCAGTGCACCTTATCCGCCTTTCTGGCGCCATAGTACTGGGAAATGACCACCGTGGCGCCGCTGGACAGGCCCACAAAAAAACCTACCAGCAGGTTGATCAGCACACTGGTACTGCCTCCCACTGCCGCCAGGGCTTCCTTGCCCACAAAACGGCCAACCACAATGGCGTCCGCCGTATTATACAGCTGTTGAAAGAATGTTCCGAACAGAATCGGAAAAAAGAACAGCAGCAGCTGTCCGAAAATACTCCCCTCCGTAATACGGTTTTTGGTGCTTACCTCCTGTGCCATACCTGTTCCTCGCTTCTCCATGGAATTCTTTTTCAGATAAAATAGCACCCATCAGTCAAACAAAGCTGATGGGCACTACTGTTAATTCTCATATTATATCAATTTTCCTCGTTTGTCTACCGGAATTTACTCAGCCCCTTCATCCTTGGCAGCTATTTCCGCAATAGACTTTACCATCCCTGCGATCCCTTGGATATCGGAAGGGATAATGATCTTGTTGGCCTTTCCGTTGGCAGCTGCCTGGAAGGCTTCCAGACTCTTCAGCTGAAGCACCGCGTTGTCCGCTCCCGCTTCCTTGATAAAACGGATGCCGTCCGCTGTTGCCTGCTGAACGCTGCGGATGGCCTCCGCCTGGCCCTGCGCCTCCTTGATCTTCTTTTCCTTTTCAGCTTCCGCCCGAAGGATGGCTGCTTCCTTTTCAGCTTCCGCATTAAGCACCGCGGATTCCTTGTTGCCTTCCGCCACCAGGATCATGGACCGCTTCTCACCCTCTGCGCGGAGAATGGACTCACGGCGTTCACGCTCTGCCTTCATCTGCTTCTCCATGGCCTCCTGGATGGCTGAAGGCGGAATGATATTCTTAAGCTCCACCCTGGTCACCTTGATGCCCCAGGGGTCAGTTGCAATGTCCAATGACTCCTGCATCTTAGCATTGATCGTCTCCCTGGAAGTCAGGGTCTGGTCCAGTTCCAGATCGCCGATGATATTACGCAGCGTGGTCGCTGTCAGGTTTTCAATCGCCAGCAAGGGGCGCTCCACCCCATAGGCATACAGCTTTGGGTCCGTGATGTAAAAGAACACCACGGTGTCGATCTGCATGGTAACGTTATCCTTGGTGATCACGGGCTGGGGCGGAAAGTCCTCCACCTGCTCCTTTAAGTTCACCTTCTTGGCCACGCGGTCAATAAATGGTATCAGGAAATGGATCCCCACTCCATAAGTCCCCTGGTAAGCTCCCAGCCGTTCCACTACCAGCGCCTGTGCCTGGGGCACAACGCGGATACAGGTGGACAGGATCAACAGGATGACGATCGCGATGATGATAAATACAACAAAGCCTCCTACTGCTGCAAACATATTACTCCTCCTTTGGTTGTTCTACTCTGTGCTCGGGCTGGGCTGCCTTTACCATCAGCTTGGCGCCGCTGACGGATGTGATGACCACCACCGTGTTGGGTTCAAATGTCTCTCCCTCCACGGCAGCCCTTGCAAGCCATGTCTCTCCGGCCAGGATTGCGGTTCCTGTTCCGGCCTCGTTGTCAATGCGCCCTTTTACAACGGCCTTGCGGCCCGCAAAACTGTCCACATTGGTGTCGGTCTTTTTTCGGTGAAGATACCTGGCGGTAAACGGGCGGACCATGATGAACAGTATGAAGGATACGATCACAAATACTGCCAGCTGCGGTCTTAAGGGCGCCCCGCACACCTGGGCCACCAACGCAGCCAGGGCTCCGCCCGCAAACCAGATACTGGTAAGGGATGCGGTCATACTTTCCACTACCAGAAATACCACAAAAGCTATAAGCCATGTTACGGACATATGAAACCCCCTTTTTACGGCGTCTTTGGAGAAAATTGGTTATACTGTTATTCTACCATAGATATGTCTAAAAGCAATCAAGGGATTGTAAATTTATAATATTCTTAATATAATTGTAAACAGCCCATGGGGTCTGTTACAGTTTATTATTATATGATTTAAAATAAAGGTTATACTATGAAAAACAAAGGAAAAGAGGAATCACACATGAAACGTATTCTTATGCTGGGAACAGGCGGGACCATTGCCTGCAAGCGAACGGAAAGCGGTTTAAAACCAGTCATCACCTCGGACGAGATCCTGTCCTATGTGCCGGACAGCCGCAGTTACTGCCAGATCGACACCATCCAGATCCTGAACATAGACAGTACCAATATACAGCCGTCCCACTGGCTTACCATTGCGGCCGCCATTGAAGAACATTACGAACAGTATGACGGCTTTGTGATTACCCACGGCACGGACACCATGGCCTACACGGCCGCCGCCCTGTCTTATCTGATCCAGCATTCCCAAAAGCCCATTGTCATAACCGGAGCCCAAAAGCCCATTGACATGGAAAATACAGATGCCCGCACCAATCTGGCGGACAGCCTGTTTTTTGCCTCCTGCGACAAAGCCCATGATGTAAACATTGTATTTGACGGCAAGGCCATTGCCGGAACAAGGGGAAAGAAGGAGCGCACCAAGAGCTATAATGCATTTTCCAGTATCAATTTTCCCAATGTGGCTGTGATCCAGGAGGACCACATCATCTTTTATCTGGATGACAAGGAGAGGGACCGGGAAACTGTGAAGTTCTTCCATGAACTGGATTCCAATGTGGGACTTCTAAAGCTGATCCCCTCCATGGACGCGTCCCTTCTGGATTATATGGCCGAGCATTATGACGCTGTGATCATTGAGTCCTTTGGGGTGGGAGGCCTGCCTTCCTATGAGCAAGATGACTATTACAGGGCCATTTCCCGGTGGACCGGCCTGGGCAAAACTGTGGTAATGACCACCCAGGTCACCAACGAGGGGAGCAATATGTCTGTTTATGAGGTGGGCCGGAATATCAAACAGGAATTCGGCCTGCTGGAAGCTTACGATATGACACTGGAAGCAGTGGTGACTAAGATCATGTGGATCCTGGGCCAGACAAAAGACCCTGAGGAGATCCGCAGGCTGTTCTATGAGACCATTAACCGCGATGTTCTCTGGTACCAGGATTCCATTCATTGAGCACGGTAAATCCCAGGATCATGCAGCCTCCCGCGGCCTGCAGGGGCAAGACACGTTCGTGGAGCAGAAGGACCGATACCACCACGGCTACCAGGGGATCGATGTAGCTGAGGATGGAAGCCTCCTGTCCTCTCAGATACCGAAGGGAAGAAAAATAGATGCAGTAGCAGACACCTGTGTGGAATATCCCCACCACCAGCAGGTTCACCGTGCCTGCAAGGTCCAGGCTGCCCAGATGGGAGCCCCCTGTCAGGAACACATAGGGCATCATCACCAGTATGGCGGCAATAAACTGCAGAAAGGTCCGGTTCAGGCCGGATACATTGCGGATCCCTTTATTGAGCAGCACCACGGCCGCATAGAACAGGGCGGCCCCAAGGCCCAGAAGGATACCCAACAGGTCATTGCTTCCGCCCCCGCTGCTGACCCCTATCACCAGTACCAGACCAAAGGTGGACATGACAAAACAGAACACCTGCCTGGATGTGAGCCGTTCCCTGAACAGCAGGGTGCTGGACACGGTTATGATCACCGGAGCAAAATAATAGCTGAGCGTGGCCATGGCCACGGTGGTATACCGGTATGCCTCAAAAAGCAGGATCCAGTTCACACTCATGGCTGCCCCTGAGAGAAACAAAAGGGGCAGTTCTTTTTTTATGTCCAAAACCTTTATAAATTGTCCTGTACATGCCTGCCACAGCAAAAGGGCCGTCACTGCGATCACTGCGCGGTACAATGCCAGTTCCCCGGACGCAAGGGGTATGTTCCTCACAAACACCCCAATGGTGCCAAATGCCGCCATGGAAAATATGACTCCGAATTTTGCTTTCATTTCAAGATCCCCCAGTCCAAAATCCAGTTCTCCTTTGCTGCATCATATGCATCAGATCAGAGACAAGGATTTGATCAGATACAGCCAAAAAGTCAGGGTAAATGCGCTTGCACATGTGGTAAGCGCCACCACGCTGGAAGTCAGGACACCTTCATGGCCCATGTTCCTGGCCATGACAAAGCAGCTGACCGTGGTGGCCGACCCCAGCATCACCAGAATGGCCACAAGCTGTTCATTCCTGAACCCGAGCCATATGGCAGCGGGCAGAAACGCGCCTGTCATGACCAGCAGTTTCATGGCCGTGGCCAGCAGGGCGGGCCTCACTGCTTCTCCTGCTTTTTTCCAGTCAAAGGAAGCTCCCATGGCCATAAGCCCCAGGGGTGTTGCCACTGCCGAAAGGCTTGCAACTGTCTTTTCCATGATGGCCGGCTGTTTCAGCCCCATCACGGACCATATCATGCCTGCAAGGATCCCCAGAATAATGGGATTGGTGCAGACGCCTTTCAGCGTATCCTTCAGCACTCCCTTTGACATGTTCTTTTGCCCCGGCCTTGTAAAGGAAAGGATCAGGACCGCGATGGTATTATACAGGGGAACGCTGCCTATGATCATCAGAGGAGCCATCCCCGCATTTCCATAAATATTTTTTATAAACGCAATTCCCAGAAGGGCTGCGCTGCTGCGATAGCAGGACTGAATAAACTCCCCTCTCAGGTTTTTATCCTTTAACAAAAGAGAAACGCAGCCCGCCAGCAGGATCTCCGCCAGGGTAGCGCCAAAGCAGAACAGCACGAATCTGGTATCCCAGACATGAAAGAAATCAGAGCCGGCCAGGTCTTCAAACAGCAGTACCGGAAGGGCCGCCTTAAATACAAACTGGTTCATCTGGTTGACAAACCGGCCATCCATCAGGCCCACCTTTCTGAAAAATACTCCCAGCAGCATCAATATAAAAATCGGCAATGTTGCATTTAAACTAAATATCAGATTCTCCACGTCCCTGCGCCTCCGCTTACTCTTTTGTCCATCATCATGTAACAATATACTCTAAGGCCTTATTTGTCAAGACTTTCCATACCCTCAACAGCCAAAAAGGGGGGTATCTTTATGCGCTGAGAGTATTTAGAAATTCTAATCTTCCTGTTGACAGTTTTATGGAAATGTGGTTAAATAAAGATAGTTATTAATGTTATATTAAAAAGTATATTAAAAACTCTTTTAATATCCAGGAGGATATTTTCAATGGCAGAAGAATCTGTATCAATCAAGCAAATCAATCTGGATCGGATCCGCGCATTCATGGACCAGGAAGGTTCTGTTTCCAAGAGCCAGATATCCAGGCGGCTGGGGCTTAGTTTTCCCACCGTGACACGTCTGGTGGATGAACTGTGTTCCGCCGGGGAACTCCTGGAGCAGGGCACCGGCACCTCCACGGGCGGAAGATGCGCGTGTTTTTATGAGCTGGCCCCCCGCTTCCACCTCTATCTGCTGATCCAGATAGAGGACGGACGGGTATGCTGGAATGTCAAGGACATGAGGGAAGAGACAGTTGACCACGGTGAATTCTGTTTTAAATCCTTTTCCCTGGAACGGCTGGATTCCCTGATCCGGGATGCCATCCAGCGCCACCGGCGTCTCAGCGCCGTCTCCATCGGGATCGCGGCCCTGGTCAGCCGCGGCATTGTGGAGGAATCCACTGTTTTTGACTGTCTAAAGGGGATGAACCTGCCCGAACACCTAAAGGATGTGACCAGCCTTCCCGTTGTATTTGAGAATGATATGAATTACCTTACCATGGGATGCTGGACCGGAAAGCAGGCCTCCGTCAACTCACTTATCACCCTGTTCCTGAACAAATGCGGCATGGGCGGAGGCATGATCATCGACAACCGGCTGTGGACCGGCGCTTCCGGCTTCTGTACGGAGCCCTGCTTCCTCCCCTTTATGGACCGTTACTGGGAAGGATTAGACAGACAGCCGACTGTCACGGACGTGACGGAGCTTTACACCAGACTGATCCAGGTATACGCATGCACGGTCAACCCGTCCATGGTTGTCCTTTATCACAATCCTCTTCTGGAAGGAAGGCTGGATGATATCCGCTCCCGCTGTGCTGCCTGTCTGCCGGCCAAAGCCCTGCCTTCCATTGAACTGTCCAAAGATTACCAGAAGGATTACGAGCGGGGGCTGTTTGCCATGGCCCGCAGCGTTTCATGACCACAGAGATCACACGAAAACATTGTCCCGGAAGGAGATCCATGCTCCCTCCAAGACAGAATAATCATTGCACGCCGCCTAAAGAGGCGGGAGTATCCATGGGAGGGAAAGATGAACTATCCACATATTGTATTTGACATTGACAACACACTGATCGATACCACGGCAGCGGTACTGCACAGTCTCCAAAAGGCGATCCGGGAAGTAACCGGGGAGCACTGGGAAATCAGCCGCCTCACCCCCGTGCTGGGGATTCCGGGTTTAAATGCATTCGAGATGCTGGGCATCCGTTCCCCGGAACAGATATTTAAGATCTATCCCCTTTGGGAACAATATATGTACTCTTATCAGCACACGGCCTACCTCTATGAAGGCATACTTCCCCTCCTGGAATATCTCAAGTCCCAGGGCCATGTCCTGGGCATCATCACCTCCAAAACCATGGAGCAGTATAAAAACAGCTTTATCCCCTTTGGCATAGGCGGCATGTTCCGGACCGTGATTACTGCGGACGATACAAAGCAGCACAAGCCTCACCCTGCTCCCATGAACACCTACATGTGGCTGGAGGATACAGATGCCTCCCAGGTGCTCTATGTGGGCGACAGCGTCTATGACATGGATTGCGCCAGGGCAGCGGGCGTGGACAGCGCCCTGGCCCTGTGGGGCTGCTGTCATCCCGATGGCATTGTATCCACCTACCGTTTTGCCTCCCCGGAAAGCATGACCGGATGGTTCAGGCAGGGATGTCCTGCACCGTTGTAAATGCATTCCCCGGCAAAACCCAAAAGTGGACTGGTCAAAATATCTTTAACTGGATATTTTGTTCAGTCCACTTTTCCATTATAGTAGGTAGCAACAAACATCCTGACATGTTCAGGCAGCAAGGAGGACTCTGTATTATGGAACGCTTTTCCACTAAAAAACTTGTTATGTGCGCGCTTTTTGCCGCCCTGGCCTGCGTGGCCACCATGTCCATCCGCATCCCCACTCCCGGAACCGGCGGCTACATCCA
The DNA here is from genome assembly GCF_000954015.1 of Clostridium sp. FS41. NCBI lineage: Bacteria > Bacillati > Bacillota > Clostridia > Eubacteriales > Clostridiaceae > Clostridium > Clostridium sp. FS41. The sequence goes on along the minus strand of NZ_JYHN01000048.1, from coordinate 23,713 downwards.
TCCCGGAGATGCTGTGGTGATACTCTGCGGCATTTTCATGGGACCGGCCGAGGCATTTCTGGCAGCAGGCATCGGTTCCTCCATGGCGGACCTTCTGGGCGGATATTTTATCTATGTGCCCATCACCTTTGTGATCAAGGGACTGGTAGCCTACTTAAGCAGCAGGCTCTACCGCGGTTTATCGGCCCAGGGCAGGAATTCTTACCTGGCAGTGGCCGGATGCGGGGTCATTGATATGGCCGTGGTGGCGGGAGGATATTTCCTGTGCGAGATCTTCCTCTATGGGACAGGCGCTGCCCTGGCCAGTGTTCCCTCCAATCTGATCCAGGGAACCGGCGGGCTCATCATCGCCTGCGCCCTCTATCCCGTACTGCGCAGACCTCTTGAGGCAGCCATGGCCGCGTAACCAACTGAAAAGGGGCAAAACCGGTATCCCTATGGAACCAGTTTTGCCCCTGCTGCATGTCAGAGGGTGGACCCCCTCCACTTGACTATATTTTTAAACACTACATCCCCGTCCCGCTTCTTTCCATCCAGCACATCGATCAGTTCTTCCATGGCCCTGACCCCCTCCTGATAGGCGGGGGTGATGATCGCCGATATGGCCGGAGTGGTCATTCTGGTCCAGCCTTCCACATCAAACCCCACCAGGCCCAGCGTGTCCGGGAACAGCCCCATATGATCCGGATAATTGCGGATCGCCTGGTACACCACCTGGAGCTGGCCCGGGCTGGCCACATAGATCAGGGTTTTTCTGTTCAGATCCACTTTTTCCTTCAGCATCCCATACACCTGGTCTGATTTGATACCGTCCTGGAGATACAGGGTCCCCCCGTCCCTGCAGGCGTCCTGGAGGGCGTCCTTATACCCCTGGGTGTTCTCAAATCCCACGCTGATGGCCGCCTCCCCGTCCGAAATCATAAGGAAATCCTCATATCCTTTTTTTATACACTCGGAAATGACCTGGTAAACACAGTCATAATTATTGCTCTTCACATACCTGCCCTTGAAATCATAAGGTTTTGCATCCAGGTACACAATGGGCTTTTTTTTCTTTTCCAGATCACCGGCCAGCATACCGAACCGGTAGGTGGACTGGATGATGAATCCCTCCGCCCCCAGTTTCAGCATCCGCTCCACATAGTCCTTTTCCTGCTGGAATGCAAGACCGCTGTTGCCCATCATGATCTGATACCCCTGGGCGCTGGCCGCGTCCTCCACTCCCTTTAAGGCCCGTGCGCAGTAAGGGTCCGAGCTGTCCCCCAGGATCACGCCTATAAGGCCGCTGCTTTTGGCCTTCATGGCCCTGGCCGCCGCACTGGGCTCATATCCGGTTTCATTAATGATATGCTGTATCCTCTGTTTGGTCTCCTCGGACATCTTGTTTGTTTTACCGTTGAGATAGAAAGATACCGTTGTCTTGGAAACACCCGCCCGTTCAGCAATTTCATTAATCGTCAGTTTCTTCATACCAGCCTCCACCACCCAGCTTACAGGATTTATAACTTTTATAACTATACCATTAATTTCTCAATCGGTAAAGTGTGGTATTCCCATTCAGGCTGCGGATCACAGCTGCCTTTGCATACACGGGAACGCCGTTGCACAGATACAGTTTGCCCCCCTTGCATGTTTCCCTGTTCCATATCAGGAAGGTCCAGTTTTCCCCCGAAGGCGAGGTGAAGGTCCTGGAAACCACCTCCGTCCCGGGCACGGGTTCAGAACTCCCCCACTGGAACACAGGCACACTGCCCATCTCCATGTCCGCTCCCGCCAGACAGGTCCAGTCCCTGTGCCTGTCCGTGAACCTGCTTTTCTTTGTCAGGCAGGAAGCCGGGGAAAGATGATTGTAGGTTTCGGACACCACACAGTCGGTTTTTATAAACCCGGCAGCCCCCGCCAGCTTCAGGCAGCTGTTCCCAGCGCGCAGATTCCATTCCCCGCCCGGTTCCACCAATGCCTCCACTCTGGGATCCAGATGATAGGACTCCTCCACCACATGGCTGCCGCTGCACTCTATGTCATTGACGATCAGCCAGATGCCGGGGTCCGCCGTCAGCACCCGGCGGATCACAAGATACCCGGAACCGCTTGTAAGGGTCCCGTGATACGCCATTTCACAGTAATGCACCGGTCCCTGCTCCCTGAAATAGTTTTTCAGGCATTCCCCGTATGTCTCATATCCCCAGGCTCCTTTGGGAATCCCCTGGGATTCCCCATCGATCACACAGACATTGTGGGCCTGGGCACTTTTTAACGCCGGCCGCAAAGGCTCCTCTTCCATATAAGAATACCGTCCGCTGTCCACAAGGAATGGCTTTCCCTCATAATACAGGGATATGTGGGTCAGGTCCGCATGACCATGGCTGCTGCCCAGGGAACCGCAGGTAAGATAGGTAAAATGGCTGTCCTCAGACCAGCTGCTTCTCACATAGATGTTCCCGGAATCCTCTGCATGAAGGGACAAGGTCTCCGGCATCAGCGGTTTTTGCCTCCCATATGCGCAGATCCCATCCCGCCCCAGAAGCCATGCGCTGTCAAGGTCCATGGAACCAAAACCGGCAAAACGGCATTTCCCGTCCCCAGTGAGCACAGCGGCCTTTGTCAGCACATCCCTTACATCCGTCACATCACTGTCACACTGGGCCATCTGGCAATGATCCGGCCCGGCTGCATATATCACATATCGGCTCATTTTAGCTGTCTTTGTTTTAAGCCATATCTTATCCGCAGGAACATCCCCCTTCCAGTAGGCCAGCAGTCTCATACATGCCAGGAGCACCTCCATATGGTACATCATGGACTGCTCCCAATGGGATCCGTCCTCCAGCACCTGGAGGGCCAGCTGGTTTTCCAGTTCCTCCCACGCCCATTCCTTAAGCCCGTCCCCGGGCAGATATTCTTCAAACCACAGATAACCATGGCAGATGGCAGCGGTCTGGAGCAGTCCCCAGTTGCTGAGGGTATATTTGTCAATATATCCTTTCTTCATATAAAGATATTGGCTGCTCAGGCTATCCAGTATCTTTTCCGCCTGGCTTTGTCCCATCAGCCCTTCCCCTATGAGATGCACCAGAAGGAACTGCCAGCTCATACACCGGATCCCCGTATCAATGGAGCGTGTGGTCAGGGACCCTTCCGGCAATATGGGATTGCCCGCGATCCAGTGGTCCATGTACCACATCAGCTTTTCAATATATTTCCCTTTTCCCGTCAAACGGAATGCCAGCAAAAGTTTGTGCAGGTATTCATGGCGGTTCAGCATAAAGACCCATTCCGGATCCATGTTGGGGCTTTGATCCCACACCATCTCCTTCAGGGTATAGGGCGTGCTGCAGGGTTCCATATCCCACCTGTCCTCAAATATAAAGGTCTGATCCATGAGAAGCTCCGCCTGCTCCACGATCCTCTCCCCTTCGTCCAGGCAGTGGGCGACCATATATTCTGTCACAAATGCCGGATCATACTGTTTTATATAGGCCCTGGTCCGTTCCGCCAGGGCCATGAATCTGTCCTGTTTCATAGTCTCTCTCCGTTCCTCTGTTTTTCCCGGGGCACCGCCCCATCCCGCTTTCTCTTTTCCCAGGGCACCGCCCCCATTCCGCACTCTCTTTTCCGGACAGATGCGGGATAAAAAGCGCCATAATGCGGGACAGGGAGGTGCCGTTCAGGCGCCTCCCTCAGCGGACCCGGGGCAGGTCCATCCCGATCCGGCCCCGGATTCCATCAGCCATTATGCAATTATATGCAGCAGTGAAAGCACCACACCGATCACAATGGTCAAGATGACCAGTTTATACGTGGTCCACTTCTTCACCTTGATCAGGTAGAAGATCAGCCCGGTAAACAATACGGGCAGCAGCCTGGGGGCAATGGCATCGATCATATCCTGGATTGCCACAATCTTCTGCTGGTCTCCCGGCATGCTGGCCACGTACTGTATGGGTGTTGTTATCTTTACAAAGTTAACAGCCAGTCCGGAGATGACCGTCACACCGATCATGCTTGCAACCCCTGATATCTGTTCCATCTTGCTGCTCAGGGTGGCGATGATGTTGGTTCCCAGTTTATAACCCCACATTCCTGTGAGCACCTTTGCTGCCAGAAGGATTATGTTCATTGCCACAAAGAACAGGATGGGTCCCATGATCAGGCCGTCCATGGCCAGTGACGCTCCAATGGTGGCAAACAGGGGCGCCAGACAAAACTGGGCCAGGGAATCGCCGATTCCGGCCAGAGGGCCCATAAGAGCCATTTTGATATTGCGGATCTCGCTGGAAGGCGTCCGGTTCTCCAGCATTACCAGATGAAGGCTGGTAATAAATGGAAGAAAATGGATGTTGGTATTAAAAAACTCAATGTTTTCCTTTAGCGCTTCCTGAAGCTTGTCATCATCATCCTTATACATCTTGCGCAGGGAGGGATACAGCACATTGGCATATCCAAGGCCCTGGTAATTGCCGTAGTTAAAACCGTTCTGCAGGAAATACGCCCGCAGGGATGTCTTTAAATAATCTTTTTTCTCCAACTGATTAGATGCCATCTTCAAATTCAACCTCCACTTCTTCTACAGATTCGCCGGATCCTCTGCCTGCGTTAAAAAATACAAGTAATGCGATCGCTGTTCCGATCACCGCTACCCCCATAACAGGAAGGTTCAGGTATGCGATCGCGATATAGCCCAGCAGCACAAAAGGAATCAGTTCCTTTTTAGCCATAACATTGAGGATCATGGCAAAACCAATGGCCGGAAGCATTTTCCCTGCCACTCCCAGTCCATTGCTGAGCCAGGCCGGAATCAGGGAGATGACCTTTGAAAGGCCATCGGAGCTGAAGGCGCCGCCAAATCCAATGATAAAACCAACCACCGCGAACACGCATACGGTGGCATTGGCCGCAATGCGGAATCCTCTGAAATCCTTTTTGTCCAGCGCTTTATAGGCAAAGCTGGTGAGCGTGGTGGCAAATGTGTAGGTGGCTGTGATCACAAACTGGAATGCAACTGCAAAGGGGAAGGAAAGCGCCAGGGCCGATCCCACATCGATCCCCGAATCCTTCATGGTAATGGCGATAATGGTCCCCACAATGCCGGGGCCCATGGGGTTAGGAGGCACGGAACCTCCCTGGGATACGCCGAATCCCATAAACGCAAGTTCTCCCACAGCTCCCATGGCAAGTCCGGTTGGCAGATCCCCTAAGATCAGGCCCACGCCTGCCGCCATTACAAGGCACCTGTTGGTATAGATACCGAACAGCATACCTGCCAGACAGAAAGCTGTCCATAAACCGATAAGTAAACACTGAAACATACTGATTGTCACAATCAATCCCTCCATTCTCCTTTTTATAAGTATTTATTCAAATCCACTTTTGCAGCCCCGTCATCCCCGGAAGCAGTGGTCTTTGTGTTAAAAGTGATCCCATATTGATCCCGCATTTTACGCAGGGCCGCCTTGTCATCCTCCCCCAGGGCAATGTATTTGCTTACATCCTCCTTGCCCGGCGCATGATGGATATTGCCCACATTGATCTCCTTTACAGGAACTCCGCCCGCCACCAGCTTAAGGGCGTCCCCGGTTGTCTTGCACACAATGAATATGGTCTGCTTCGGGGATGCCTTCATGATCACATCACAGGTGTGCCGGATGGAAAAGAAACGCATTGCAATAGTTTTAGGCACCACGGCTTTCATCAGCGTCTGCTGCATGGGATCCTCGCTGGCTGAGTCGTTGGCCACGATCACCGTGTTTACCCCCAGCGCCTTGATCCAGAGCTGTCCCTGTCCGTGGATCAGCCTCTCATCAATTCTGAATGCTACAATATTTGGTTCTGCCATTCTCATATCCTCCTATGGCTGTCCGTCATCTGTCCTTCAGACGCCGGAGCGGTTTATTTTACCAATATAAGTTCCAGTCTTTGTAAAAACGCATCAGCGCTTCCATATAATAGTAGTCTCCCCATATATTCCCCTCATCCACCCCTTTTCCCGAATGCCAGGAGTAGACGCCGTGAAGAAGTACGGGCGCGCCTTCCCTGATATCCGGATTGGTGTATCCGGTCATCAGCGCCTTCAGGATGCTGTGCATTGCGTGTTGATAGGTCTCTTTTTCCGGATGTACCTCGGGAAGGTACTTTAGCATCTCATGGATACCGCACACCGCCACAGCGGCGGCTGAGGAATCCCTGGACTGGCAGTCCCCGTCCGTAAAGATCAGATCCCAGTAGCACACATCATCCTGAGGCAGGCGGTTGAGAAAGTAATTAGTCATTCCCTCAAACAGCGGCAACGCACTGCTGTCCCTTGTGTATCTGTAATTCAGCGGGATTCCGTATATCCCCCAGGCCTGGCCCCTGGCCCAGGCCGACTCATCACTGTATCCCTGCCTGGTGACGCCCCTGACCGGCTCCCCTGTTTCAGGATCAAAGTAGAAGGTGTGGTATGCGGAGGCATCCTCACGGATCACATACCGGCAGGCGGTTTCATAATGGCGTACCGCCGCATTTTTATATGTATCATCCCCTGTCACCTGGGATGCCCAGTACAGCAGAGGAATATTTAAAAGGCAGTCAATGATCAGACGGTAATTATCCCTGGCTCCCAGCTCTCCCCAGGCCTGGATGAAACCGCCCTTTTCCTGAAAGCGCTCCAAGAGCTTATCCGCTGCCAGAAGCCCCGCTCTTTTCCCTTCCTCAGAACCGGTCAGCTTATAGCCGGCCACACAGGAAAGGCTGTAAAGGAATCCCAAATCGTGATGGTCCAGTTCAATGCGTTTTTCCACACGGTTCAGGAATGATGATACATTCTGTTCCGCCAGACGGCGAAATTCCCCATCCCCGGTGTACTCATAGCACAGCCACAAAAGTCCTGTCCAGAAACCGTCTGTCCATTCAATATTTTCAATGATGCCGTATGTCTGGTCCTTCGCCGCCGAAGAAGGGAACTTTGTTCCGAAATACTTCATATTACAGCGCACCTGCCCGACCACACGGTCAATGGCTTCCTCCACCTCCTGTCTGGAGAGAAGTCCGCCTGCAAGGTAGATGTCCTTTTTTTTGATTGGTTCCACATGTATCTCTCTCATCATGTCTCCCTTTCCCCATCCTTATACTATCATATTCTTTACAGGCCGTCCTCGAATTCCGGTTCCTGCCCTTCACTGTCCAGGCAGTCCAGGTCCCTGATCCCCTCTCTGCCCGCTGCCAGCACGGCTGCCGCCAGTTCATCCAGACCGTACACGGGTCTGGAGAACACCGCTTCCACCAACCCCGCCATATTGACACCTGCCATCACCTTGATCCGCCTGTCCCTCAGTTCTTCCCTCAGGGCTGCCGCTACATTAAAGGGCGTTCCGCCCACCAGGTCGGCCAGAATCAGGATCTCCTCTCCCTCCAGGGCTTTTACGGATCCTATCATGGCTTCCTTTAGATCAGACGGGCTGCACCCCTCCGGGAAATCCACCCCGGCCGTATTCTCAGGCCGTCCTGCCACCAGCGCAATGGCGCTTAAGAGCCCTGTGGGGAAATGTCCATGGCCTGTTACAATGATTCCTGTCATTTCTTTACTCCCTTCTAAGTTTATTGCTTGTTTACCTGTATTTCCTTGTTATTCATTGTCTTTTTCGCTTTTTAGTAAACCGGTTTACTCATGATTGAAGTATAGTATTCTTTACTATAGATGTCAATAGAAAATTGAATCCCTTATTATCTTCTGCTATTTTGCATAGTTTTTATAGTATTTTTTGTGCATATATTACATTTCAATCTCCAATTTTAGGAATTTCCATATCCTATACATCGCTCTCTCCTATTCGTCTGTTTTGGTAAACAAAATAAGTTTACACGTTTGGTTTACAAGTTTTATTCCTATCTTGCCGCACCCGTCCAAACGGTTCCCTCAGAGACACCACACAAAAAAAAGCAGGAGCATGGGACGGCGCGGCTTTCTCCGTCCATCCCATACTTCTGCTTTTTATATTCCATCATACATTCATCAACTGCTTTTAATCCAGTTCCAGTCCGCCTGTATACAGCTGATAATAGATTCCTTTTTCCCTGATCAGGCTGGCGTGATCCCCTCTTTCCACAATATTGCCATGGTCCAGGACCATGATAGCGTCTGAATTGCGGATGGTGGACAGCCTGTGGGCAATGACAAATACGGTCCTGCCCTTCATCAGCTCATCCATCCCGCTCTGGACCAGGGCCTCAGTCCTGGTATCAATGCTGGAAGTGGCTTCATCCAGGATCAGGACAGGCGGGTCTGCAATGGCGGCCCGGGCAATGGCCAGAAGCTGGCGCTGCCCCTGAGACAGTTCCTCCCCGTCTCCTGTAAGCATGGTGTCATATCCCTGCGGCAGCATGCCTATGAACTGGTCCGCATTGGCCAGCATGGCCGCCCCGTAAACCTCCTCATCCGTGGCATCCAGCTTGCCGTAGCGTATGTTCTCCCTTATGGTTCCGGTAAACAGGTGGGTGTCCTGAAGCACGATCCCCAGAGAATGGCGCAGATCATCCTTTCGTATCTCTCCTATGTCGATCCCGTCATAGGTAATGGAGCCCTTCTGTATATCATAGAACCGGTTGATCAGATTGGTGATGGTGGTTTTTCCGGCTCCCGTGGAGCCCACAAAGGCCAGCTTCTGCCCCGGCTTCGCATACAGGCTTATGTTGTGCAGCACCATGCGGCCCGGTTCGTATCCGAAATCCATATCCTGAAACCGCACATCCCCATTAAGTTTCGTATATGAAAACGTTCCGTTGCCATTGGGATATTTCCACGCCCATATGTTGGTGCGCTCCCCCACCTCTGTCAGCTCCCCGTTCTCCCCTTCCCTGGCATTGACCAGGGTCACAGCCCCCTGGTCTGCCTCAGGCGCCTCATCCATCATGTTGAAGATCCGCTCCGCCCCTGCCAGGGCCATGATAATGGAGTTGGACTGTTGGGATATCTGGGCAAAGGGCTGGTTAAAGCTCTTGGTAAACTGCAGATAGGAGGCGATCTGCCCCAGGCTCAGGCTGGCCAGGCCGCTGAGCGAAAGGACTCCTCCCGTGATGGCCGTGAGCACAAACTGCAGGTTTCCTATATTGGTTATCACCGGCATGATCACATTGGCATACCGGTTGGCGTTAAAGGCACTGTGAAAAAGTGTTTCATTCAGAGCGTCAAACTCCTCCTTTGTCTCCGGCTCGTGGTTGAACACCTTGATCACCTTCTGGCCGCTTAGGCGCTCCTCAATATACCCGGTCACCCTGCCGATGGCCAGCTGCTGCGCCACAAAATGTTTCCCGCATCTTCCGGCCAGTGTACGGCTGACAAACAGCATGAGGATCACCATGGCCGCTGCCAGCACGGACAGGGGAAGGCTGATGCTTATCATTACCCCTGAGATGGCGATGATGGTGATCAGGGAGGAAAATGCCATGGGCAGCGCCTGGTTGATCATCTGCCGCAAAGTATCGATATCATTGGTATACCGGCTCATCAGTTCCCCGTGGGGATGCTGGTCAAAGTAACGGATGGGAAGGCTCTGCATGTGCTCAAACATCTCATCCCTTATCCTCTTTTGCACGCCCTGGCCGATATTCACCATCAGGCGGTTATAGATATAGGTACAGGCCACACCCACCACATAGAATACGGCCAGCCCCATCATGGCATGGTTCAGGGATGTAAAATCCGGACCCTGCCGCCCCAGGAGAGGGGTGATAAAGTCATCGATCAGAACCATAAGGAACAGAGGGCCTGCCACATTGGCCAGAGCGCTGACCACAATAGTGATCAGTACACAGACAAATTGCAGCCTGTAAGTGCCGGCCACATATCCCATGAGCCGCTTTGCCGTTCTTGCATAATGGCTGTTAAGCTTAAATGAATGATTGTCCTTTCTCATTCTTCCTCTCCTCCTTTCTTCTGGGACTGGTACACTTCCCTGTATATTTTGTTTCTCTCAAGGAGCTCTGAGGGAGTGCCGAAATCGTCCACCCTGCCGTTGTTCAGCACGATCACTTTATCAGCATCCTCCACCGAGGAGATCCTTTGTGCTATGATCAGTTTGGTGGTATCCGGTATCTCCTCTCTGAAAGCCCTTCGGATCAGCGCATCCGTCTTGGTGTCCACTGCGCTGGTGGAATCGTCCAGTATGAGTATCCTGGGCTTTTTTAACAGTGCCCTGGCAATGCAGAGCCTTTGTTTCTGGCCCCCCGACACATTGGTTCCCCCCTGGTCCAAAAATGTGTCATACCGGTCCGGAAACTGCTGTACAAACTCATCCGCCTGGGCCAGCCTGCATGCATGGATCATTTCCTCATCCGATGCCTGTGGGTTCCCCCATTTCAGGTTGTCGCGGATGGTGCCGGTGAACAGGACATTTTTCTGGAGCACCATGGCCACCTGGTCCCTGAGGCGTTCCAGGTCATATTCCCTCACATCCCGGCCTCCCACCAAAAGTCTTCCCTGTGTCACATCATAAAGCCTTGGGATCAGCTGTACCAAAGTGGTCTTGGAACTGCCTGTACCGCCCAGGATCCCTACGGTTTCCCCGGACCGGATATGGATATCCACATCCTTAAGGGCCAGCTTCTCCTTGTCTCCTATGTAGCTGAAGCTTACATGTTCAAAGTCAATGCTGCCGTCAGCCACCTCATGGACAGGATGTTCCGGGGCATTTAGGGTACTGGTCTCCTCCAGCACCTCCACAATACGCTCCGCGGAGGAGCGGGCCATGATGACCATAACAAACACCATGGACAGCATCATAAGGCTGGAAAGGATCTGTACCGCATAGATGATCATACTGGTCAGCTCGCCTGTGGACATGCTGTTTCCCACGATCAGCCTGGCTCCCAGTCCCGACACCAGCAGAATACAGTTGTACATGCAAAACTGCATCAGCGGACTGTTCCATGCCACAATTTTTTCCGCATATTTAAACTGGTAAAACACATCCTGGGATATGCGGTGGAATTTCTCCGCCTCATAAGGCTCCCTCACATAGGCTTTTACCACGCGGATGGCGTTTAGGTTCTCCTGGACCACCCGGTTCAGCACATCATAGCGCTTAAACACCGCCTCAAAATACGGGTGGGCCTTGATCACAATATAGAACAGCCCTGCCCCCAGCACGGGAAGTATGACAAAGAAAATAGTGGACAGTTCCCTGCTGATCCTCAACGCCATGAGAAGGGCGAACACCAGCATGATGGGCCCACGTATGGCGATTCGGATCACCATCTGGTATGCGTTCTGCACATTGGTCACATCCGTGGTCAGCCTGGTCACCAGGCTGGAAGGCGAAAACCGGTCAATATTGGCAAATGAAAAATCCTGTATGCGGTAAAACATATCCTTTCTCAGATTTTTTGCCATGCCGGCTGAGGCTTTTGCGGCATTGGTGCCTGCCATGATCCCAAAAAACAGGGCCAGCATGGACATGATGATCAGCACCAGCCCCACCTTAAGGATATAATGGATGCTTCCTCCATTGATCCCCCTGTCAATGATAAGTGCCATTACACCCGGCACCAGCACCTCCATCAACACCTCCAGAACCACGAATACAGGGCACCGGAGCGAGGGCTTTTTATATTCCCGGACCGAGGAAAGCAGGGTCCGGATCGTTTTTTTATGTTGCCCTATCACAGTCAAAACCTCCTTCATTGTTTCATTTTCCTGATTTTAAGGTAATTTAAAGAGCCTAGGTAAATGCCGCCCCTTGCGGCCATAGGCCCTTTCCCATCACATAAGATTATTTATCATCTTCATACCGGTGGCAATGAATGCCTCAAGCTCCCTCTGGGGTATCCCCCTGGTGACCAGATGTTCCATTTCCAGGATGTCCCGCAGTACCTGCTCCTCCATCCCGGCTCCCTTTTCAGTGGCAATGATCTTCTTACATCTGGCATCGTGGGAGGCCTCCTCCCTGTAAATAAGTCCCCGTTTCTCCATCAGCTTCAGGATCTCCGTTGCCGTGGGACGGCGCAGGTTAAACTCCTCCTCCACATCTTTTTGGAACAGATCCCTCTCCTTATGACGGCTCAGGATAAAATGAAGGATCCCATTCTGTGCCGGGGTCAGGCCTGCGATGCAGTCCAGACTGTCAATCTTTCTTCTGACCAGGTTGGAAAGCGTGGCGATCAGCCGGACCGTGGGATTGACCGGCAATGTTCCGGCCGCCTTTGGCCTGACCGGCGCGGGATCTGACGGACCTGAATGTACGCTCATAAGACAAAAACTCCCTTCATGATAAAGAAACACTTCTCCAATGGCCTCCGGATATTCCCTTAATCTGTTAGCCTCCTAACAATATTACGCCACGCACAGTGGAATGTCAATCAACTTCACACATTTGTAACAGGCCGTGCCATGCAATATTTCCCCTTTTTTAGCAAAAACCCAATTTACATCCGGAAGATTCCTGATATAATGGAAAAGGCGCCGGCGGCTTTATCCCGTAAGGGGATCAAGGCTCCCGCCAAGGCAAATTTGTTATGACTCGCCATGAATAGGGTGGACGTCTCAATCGGAGGAAAAGATGAAAAATAGCAATGGATCCCAATTCAGATACGGCCTGAAAGACGGTGTTCCCATCGGGCTGGGCTATCTGGCCGTATCCTTTACATTCGGCATCATGGCACGGGGGGCAGGACTTGATACGTGGCAGGCTGTGGCCATGTCCTTTACCAACCTTACCAGCGCAGGCCAGTTTGCAGCCCTGGGCATTATCCAGGCAGGAGCCCCCTTTGTGGAAATGGCCGTGGCCCAGCTGATCATCAATCTGCGCTACTGCCTCATGTCCTGCTCCCTGTCGCAGAAACTGGAATCAGGCATTCCCTCTTTCCACCGATTTCTCATGGCTTACGGCGTGACGGACGAAATATTCGGCGTATCCGTGTGCAGGCCCGGAATGCTGAGTCCTTTTTACAATTACGGCCTTATATGCGTTGCGGTGCCCGGCTGGACCCTGGGAACCCTGTTGGGGGCGATCTCCGGAGACCTTCTCCCGGCCCGCCTTCTCAGCGCCCTGAACGTGGCCCTTTACGGAATGTTCCTGGCAGTGGTCATTCCCCCGGCCAAAGGCAACCGTATCCTCAACGGCGTGATCCTGGCATCCATGGCCCTCAGCTTCCTCTTTACCCGGATCCCGGCCCTGGACCACATATCATCAGGCTTTAAGATCATTATACTCACCATCATGATTGCAGGTGCAGCAGCAATCCTTTTCCCTGTAAAGGAGGAACCGGTCAATGAATCATAACGTATACCTCTATATACTGGTAATGGCAGGAGTCACCTACCTGATCCGACTCCTGCCGCTTACATTGATAAAAAAGGAAATTAAGAATGTTTATATAAAGTCCTTCCTGTATTATGTCCCTTATGTAACGCTGTCTGTCATGACTTTCCCTGCCATCCTGTATGCAACGGCATCCATATGGTCCGGCGCCGCCGCCCTGGCCATAGCCATTCTTCTGGCCTACAGGGGCAAAAGCCTGTTCCAGGTCTCCCTGGCCGGCTGCGCTGCCGTGCTGGTCCTGGAATTGTTTCTGTAGGGTTTTTCGCTACAGTGACAATCCGCCCCTGGCTCTGGCCCTCCTGTCCCTGATGGACTGCACCACCGGCACCATGAATATGGCCACGATCCCCCCCGCATAACCATTGTTATAAAGGTTCATCCCGCCATACACGATCCCTACATTCAATGCAACCGATGAGTGGAGGAAGCCGGCTATCATTCCCACTACTGCCCCGAACTCCCCTGCCACAGGCGCCAGGGTGGTGGAGAACAAAAGTGCCAGCATGGGGGATGGCTGATAGATCTCCCATGTCTTTGTAAAACTGGCCAGGTAAACCCCCAGCATAATAGGTGCGATATTCCTCAGATGCTTTCCCGTGGAGCTGAAGCCCACAATGGTAAAGATCCCGCATATGGTGGGTCCGTTTAAGTCTCCCCCCACTGCAAGTGAAAAGAAGGTGGCAAAGAGTCCGTTTACCCCCATGTTAAAAACAGTGGTGGCACCGCCCTCGTCCCTCAGATAATCCGTACCGCCGATGCCATAGGATTTCAGTATCCTGCAGTAGGACTCTATAATGCCTTTCCCCCTGACCGCCACGCCAAATACGATCATGCCCGCAAACAGCAGGGACAAAAGGATTCCAAACATCCGGTTATGGCCCGTGGACCAGATCAGCCTTGTCTCCACCTCCACGCCAAAGGACTTGATCACGGACACGATCACCGTGGCAATGATACCGGCGGCAAATCCCACATTATAAAGGGAATATCCCTTATGGGCGTAGTGGACATGGGTACTGAGAGGCGGCAGCACAAAGCCGATGATCAGTCCCACACCAATGGATATGAACAGGCGCACGATCACGGGCTGGCTTCCCACCTGCATCAGCTGCGTAATGATGGGGGAAAGGCTGGTACCGTACAGACCGATATAGATGTAACGCCTCATGGATGTCTTATGGTATTTGGCATATAAGTATACCCCTGCCAAAATTGCCCATATATTCAGCAGATTCTTTCCAAACAGCGAAAAGCCGAACATCAGGCAGCTGGAAGTGATGGTATGCCCGTCCATATCCATCCCCATAAAGTAGATGATCCCTATACTCATAAGGGTCAGCATACCTGCGTTGATCAGGGCAGCCCCCACACCGCCCACAACAAAATAATCCGTAATTAGAAAATCCGGCTCCCTGATGATCCGTACAATGCCGGGTCCGATCTCCGGGATGGGCTGAACCAACAGCCCTATCACAATAAAATAGACCGGAATCAGGGAAAGCAGACCGAATTTCTGCGTCCTCGTCAGAGATCTCATCTCCTGGAACTCCTCCAATTGATTCATATCGTTTCCTCCCAATCACAACTCTTTATTTATCATAACTGATAGAGGGGCATTTAGCAAAGACATTTTTTACTTTAAATGCCAAATTTATCATCTTATTGGAAGGATGGGAAAGCAAAATGCAGATGGCCCAGTCTGCGGAACACCATCCGGAAAACGCAAGAAATTGCAAATCGCCGCGAAATGACAGCAAACAAAAACAGCCGGAAATAAATGTTCACCCACTGTCAGACAGCGGCTTACTCTTTTATTTCCGGCCGGATTCCACTTGTTTCTGTTAACTGTTTCTGTTATGTTCTATTACCATCTACTGCTTCCTATAGGAAACAAACCTGTTGTTCTTCAGCATGTCGAAATACTTGGCAAGACGCTCATACAAAGGCTCCGCCTTGTCACCGAATTCTTCCTTTACCAGGATCCCGATCTCAATAAGGCTGCGGCTGCCGTCAATCTGTTTCCATACAAAGCTTCCGAACCGGTCCAGCTTGATATGGCTGACTTTGGGCGTGATCCACAGCTTCTGGGCAAGCTTGTCAAACAGACCTTTATGCACCATATCCACGGTTACGATCCCCTGTTCGTTCTCTTTCCAGGGAAATTCAGGATTTTTGACAGGTATCTGCTCCAGATAATTTCTGTCTTTAATCTTTATACGGCTCAACTTATACCATCCTTTATTTCTTATTGTCCTTATGCCAGATCGTGAATTTGCACAGGGTGAGCATCAGAAGCGCGAATACGACCAAGGAAACAATCTTGGCGCCCGGGCTTACAAGAAATGCACCCAGCCCGTTATCCATGGCGGACAGGTCCAGGAAATTGCTAAGGTTCCCGCCTCTTGGATTGGCGAACGGAATAATAGCGAACACGGCCAGCAGGATACCCACCAGGCCTTCCCCCGCGATCATACCGGAGGTATAAAGGATACCCTTGTCCACGGCTTCCTTCCTGTCCTCCTCCTTTGCAAATTTACGCTTCTCAAACCAATGGCGGATCAATCCGCCCACCATGATGGCCGCGGTAGTCCTCAAAGGCAGGTACAATCCCACAGCCACAGGCATAACGGGAATGCCCAAAATTTCAATCACAACAGCAATAGCTCCGCCTGCCAGGATCATGTTCCAGGGAAGATTACCATCCATAACCCCCTCTACCACGGTCTTCATGATCATGGCCTGGGGCGCCGGAAGTTCTGTGGAACCATATCCCCATGCCTGGTTTAACAGGTAGAGTACGCCGCCGATGGCAATGGCTGAGGATATGACGCCGATCAGCTCGCCCAGCTGCTGTTTTTTAGGGGTGGACCCCACCAGGAAGCCTGTCTTTAGATCCTGAGAGGTATCCCCTGCTATAGCGGCAATGACACAGATGACACCCCCGATGGCAATCACGCCCATCATGCTGTCATGGCCAGATCCCGACACCGCCTTAAGCACCAGTGCAGATACCAGAAGGGTGGCGATGGCCATACCGGATACAGGGTTGTTGGAGGAACCAACCAGTCCCACCAGACGTGAGGACACTGCTGCAAACAGAAAACCAAATACAGCAATCAAAAGGGCTCCCACAAATGTTACGGGAACTGCCGGCACCAGCCAGATGACCACCACGGCTGCCAGCACGCCGAGCAGCACAATGTTCATGGGAATATCCTGGTCCGTACGAAGGGTGGATGTCTGGCGTCCGCCCTTTAAATCCTTCATTGAATCCATGAAGGTGGCGGCGATCATGGGAAGGGATTTGATCAGGCTGATCATACCCGCAGCTGCCACGGCGCCTGCGCCGATATAACGGATATAGGAACCCCACATGGCCTGGCTGCCCATCTCACTGATCAGGACAGTTGCCGGAGCAAATGGCTCCGTAAGGCCGCTGCCGAACAGCTTGATGATGGGCATCAGGATCAGCCATGAAATGATTCCGCCTGAGAACATATAAGAAGAAATCTTTGGCCCGCAGATATATCCCACACCGGCTAAAGCCGGAAGTACGGAGATTCCTACGCCGCCGCCGTATTTCCGGATATCGTAATCCACATCGCTGGGGAACAGCTTCAGGCCGTCTGCAATGAACTTATAACCGGCAGCAATGCCCATTCCGGCAAACACAACACCGGCCTTGGAACCGCCCTGCTCTCCAGCGATCAACACCTCCGCACACGCAGTGCCCTCGGGATAGGGAAGGTTTCCGTGTTCTTTTACGATCAGAGCCTGGCGAAGGGGGATCATAAAGAGTACGCCCAGTACACCGCCGCACAGGGCAATGAGGGAGATCTCAACCAGGGACGGAGCTCCCTCCCCCCACTCGCTCATCCACATAAATAAAGCGGGAAGGGTAAAGATCGCACCTGCAGCCACTGATTCGCCTGCAGATCCAATGGTCTGTACCATGTTGTTCTCCAGGATGGAATCTCTTTTTAAGATCACCCGGATCACCCCCATGGATATAACGGCTGCGGGGATGGATGCGGACACGGTCATGCCCACCCGAAGCCCCAGGTAGGCATTGGCCGCGCCAAACAGCACCGCCAGAAGAATACCCAGGACAATGGACACCCAGGTTATCTCCGGAACCACCTTATCAGCCGGTATGAATGGTTTAAAACCATTTTCATCTTTCATGTATCTATCACTCCTTTGAATATAATATCGCCCTATTATAACACCGATTAAAAATTATTTCCATATTTTTTAGGAAAATGGTAAGATTTACATGAAATTTCTAAAGTTAAAATGCATATTTTGGCAAATTTTTAGCCCATATCCTTTATTTAATTAATTAAACCTTTAGATTTCAGGATATGGGCCGGAAATTATTTTTATTTCATTTTTCTCTTGATCTTACTTCTCACAGGCAAAGGAAGGTCCCCGGAAGGCGCGGATCTCATCCATGAATTCCAGTACTCTCCCCCTACCAGGTCTTTTTTAGTTCCAGATTCCAATCCACCGCATAGGGATTAAAGGCGCTTCCCTTAAGCCCTTTATAAATGGACTCACGGCCCTCTGCTTCCCTTCCGGCCCACGCATTGTAACCGGCCAGATAGCTGGATATAAACTCATCCCATGAGTGGTAGGTGGACTGGATCGTCTTTGCCACCTCCAGGGAGCGGTTCATGGCTTCATCCATGGTATAGTAACCGGCCAGATAATAAAACCCCAGATTGGACATCGCCCGGCTGTAATCCCATGCGGAGCCTGTAGCTCCGCCCGATTCCAGCAATCGTTCCAGAACAGCGTCCGCGCTGGCCCTGTCAGTGACACCCCAACTGGAAGACAGCATTTTCCGGTTCTGTTCCTTTGTATATGCATCCGAGGAAGCCCCGTCCTCCCCCTCGACTCCCGACAGCATCAGAGTACCGCCGTAAGCGCGGATATTACAGCTGTTGCTTTTGGTCAGGATGGCATAGGTGGCATTAAACCACTGTACCACCTGATCGTCATTATATGGATTGGCCGTCTTGTTCAGATACTGCTGCCGGTGATTCAGGGCATAATCACCTTCCAGGTACTCGGGCTGTCCGTCCGTTCCCAGCTTGGAGCGGGTAAATTTCCCCTGTTCGTCAAACTGATACAGATAGTTTCCGATCACCTTTTCACAATTCTTGGATATATTTCCGTTCTCATCCAGATAAAACATGGTATCCCCCGACTTTTTAAAATCATTCTTTACCATCTGCCCATTGTTGTCATAGTAGTGCCACTGGCCGCCCTCGTTCTTCCAGTTCCCATACACGGTAAAGCACAGGGCCAGCGAACATAGTATGGCCAGTACAAAAATTCTTCCTGCTTTTATCTTACCCTTCATTTCCCGCCTCCCCACTCAAACGCTCCATCCTTTATCCTCCGGCTTTAAAGGATAGCTGCAGCGCAGTATTACACTGCCGTCATTCTCCTGCCCGCCGTAATAAACATCTGATATCCTCCGTGCGATCATCACAGCCTCTTCCTCATTAATATCCGACACCATGACCAGGTACTGACAGCTGCTGTACCGGGTATACAAGTCCCCCATGCGAAGACTTTTCCTGATCCCGTCCCCCAGCCGCTCCATCTCCCTGGCCTGCCGTTCCATGTCAAGAAAACATTTGTCCTGATCCGTCAGAGTGAACAGGATCAGAAATACTCCCCTGATCTCCCTCCGAAGCCTGCGTTCGGTCAGACGGTATACCTGTTTAAATGTCTCGTAATCCTGGCAGTATGCCCCGGGTCCCCGGTCATCCTCCCCCAGGTCATCTGCAATCAGGCTCATATCCGGTTCCACCAGTTCCGGCTTTCTGCGAACAGGGCCGTTTCCCCGTTCCTTTTCCTGCTTTTCGGAACGCTTGATCTCCCTTACTTTCCTGCACACACAGTCGTACATATCCTCGTACCGCTTAAACCCGGTGCTGGTCACGCCGGATACGGTCAGGCTGAGATGGATCAGGGTGGACTGGCTCAGATAAACGTGCTGAAACCTCTCTCTGATCCTCCGGCACCTGCCCATCAGCTCCTCCTGCGGCATATCGCTGCTGATAAAGATAAGAAACTCATCACCGCCGACCCTTCCAACCAGACTGTTGCTTCCGGCCATTTTTTTCAGAACCGCGGCAACGCTCTGAAGGAGCCGGTCTCCTGCCATATGTCCATACCTGTCATTTACCTGTTTAAAATGATCCAGGTCCAGCATGATCATGGTACCGGAAAGCCCTTTCCTTATGTATGCAGTAATCCTCTGGGCCATCGCTTCCCTGTTATAAAGTCCTGTAAGCCAGTCTGTCTCCTTCTCAGAATAAAATCGTATATTCCCCTGTTCCAGCTTGTTCTTTTTGGCGCGCGCTGAAGCAGGGCATAAATACTGGCTCATATTTCTACCCCCTGTCTTGATCTGCCATATATCTGTCAGACTTTATGTTGTTTTCTATTGTAGCACATATTATAATCCATAGACATACGGCGGGCAAAAAATTCAGGAAAATGTAATGATTTACCAGGAAATATGGGAAGCGCCCAGTAAAACAAAAACAGGAACCCGCGGCTTAGGGTTTCTTTCCCCGCGCCTTACAGGTTCCTGTTCTGCTGTATCCAGTTATGCTTCCTGTCCTGTTCGTGAGTAAAAAGTGATCAGATACAGTCCGCACAGACCAACCAGCGCATAAATGACCCTGGTAATCCAGGAAGTGTTTCCAAAAATCCACGATACCAGGTTGAAATTAAAGAATCCTACCAGTCCCCAGTTGATTGCCCCAATCAGGCTTACTGTCAGGGCGGTACAATCTAAAGCCTTATTTCCCATAGATGTTAACCTCCTTATTTGGACATTTGGCTTATACCCAGTTACAGTATGTACCTGAAAATGGAATTTTATACATTTACTGCTGAACGGATATCGATCCTATTATCATTTAAAGTGGTGGCCTCCCCTATATCCGACAGTCTCTGGTGGTGGAGCGCATTGACCAGCAGCCCGGCTCCCCGGGAAGCCATGGAATAAATTCCCGCAGCCGCAGCCGTGCCGGGAGCAACCAGTTCTGTCACCCGGGCAGTAAATTCCACCTCTGCCAGTTCGTTAAAGGCAATAACCGGATCACCGTCCCGGATTCTCCGGCTGTCCGCATCAACAGGATGGATCATCAGTTTCATGGCCCCCCGTCCGGCGGTCAGTTCCTCCCTGTCCAGGAAAATGGAGTTCAGGGTGTACTGGCTTGGCACCGCGATCAGCCGCAGGGGATATACTCCTGCGTGGGCAGGCAGATAGCAGGGCATGGGGTTTGGCTGCTTGGGATTTACGATCATGATCTTCCCGGAAGCTGTGCGAAACAGCCTGTGGTCTGCAAAGGGGGTGGATATGACGCCGCCCTTTCTCAGTATTTCCCACTCTTCGCCGGACACATGCCCCAGACCCGGGCCCGGCTCCTCTAACAGTTTCTCTACCATCTCCTCCTCTGACCGTTTAAAATACTCCTCCTCATATCCCATGGCCTGAGCCAGGATAGAAAAGGTATTCCAGTTACTTTTGCACTGTCCCGCAGGCTCCGTCAGTTTATAGGCAGTCCCGAAGGTACAGTATCCGTAGGCCAGGTAACAGTCCGACTGCTCCACGGAAAATGCGGCAGGCAGGATGATGTCCGCATACCGGGCCGTGTCTGTCATAAACCGTTCATGGACAACCGTAAACAGATCCGGCCGCCTCAGTCCCTTGATCACCTGGGTCTGGCCGCACACCGACCCCACCGGATTGCTGCCATATACATAGAGGCTTTTTACAGGAACATTGTTCCTGTCCCCATTTAACGCATTCCCCAGCAGATTAAGGTTTACCTTCCTGCCCGGCGTCTTCCTGAAATCCGGTCTGGTCACCAAAGCGTCATCCACATAGGGACCTGCCGTGGGACTGCAGCCGCACAGGCCGCCTCCCGGTTTTCCCCATGCCCCGGTGAATGCAGACAATATGGTGATCAGCCGCACGGTCATCCCCCCATTGCCGTAGCGGGACGGACCGCTCCCCAGTATGATGGCCGGACGGGATGCACGGCCATATTCCAGAGCCAGGGAACGGATCACCAAGGCGGGAATGCCGGTTATCTCCTCCGCCCACTTTGGGGTGTAGTCCTTCAGTGTATCCTTAAATTCCGGGAATCCTTCCCCATATTCTTCCAGGAACTCCCTGTCCTCCAGTCCCTCCTCTACAAGCACATGCATCATGGCCAAAGCCAGGGCCCCGTCCGTGCCGGGCCGTATGAGGACGATCTGGTCACAATAGGGCGCCATATCCTCCCCACAGGCCTCTATGAGCACCACACGCTTTCCCCCGCCCCTGGCCGCCTTTAAAGCAGGCATGGCCTGAAGCCTGGTAGCCATCATGTTGCTGCCCCAGACTATGAGAAGATCACTGTCACAAAGCTCACGGGGATCCAGACAGCCGGTATGGCCCATAACCGCCTCATATCCCGCCCCCTTGGCCGAAGAACACAGGGTCTTCACCAGGGAACAGGCGCCCATCCTGTTAAAGAAGGCATCCCCGCATTTGCGCTGGACCACGCTCATGACCCCGGAGTAATAAAAGGGAAGGATTCCATTTCCGCCTTCCTCCTTAAGGATTTCTTTCCACCTTCCGGTTATCTCATCTACTGCCGCCTCCCAGGTGATGGGCATGAATTTCCCCTCCCCCTTTTCCCCTGTCCGTTGCAGAGGGGTGAGGATCCGGTCCGGGGAATGGATGGAATCCATATACCGGTGCATTTTCCTGCAGATCAGTCCTTTGGCGGCCGGATGCTCCGGATCCCCCTTAATGTTCAGGATATGCCTTCCATCTGTTTCCGCCAGCAAACCACAGGACGTGGGACAGTCATAAGGGCATATTGTCTTCTTCCATTGGGTATGTCTTAACTCTGTCATCTTATCTCTCCCTTAACCATGTTATCCATGGTTAAGTATAGATAGTTTTTCCTCATCCGTCAAACCAATCTTTCCTCCCCCTCCTCCCCCGAAAGAGGGTTGACCTGCACCAGGCAGTGCTTGACCTGAGGAAATTCCTCCTCCACTGCGTCATGAACATTTTTCGCAATATGGTGGACCTGTTCCAGCTTCATGTTCCTGTCCACCGCTATCTCGATCTCCACATATACCTTTGGCCCGAACAGGCGTGTTTTCAGTCCGTCCACCCGCTCCACACCGTCAGACCTTAAAGCCGCCATCCTAATGGAATCCGAGGTTTCATCATCACATGCTTTATCCACCATCTGGTTCAGGGAATCCCTTAACACATCCAGGGCCGCCTTTCCTATGAAAATACAGATGACCAGGCTGGCGGCCGGATCCATAAGGGGTATTCCCAGACGCGCCCCGCCGATCCCTACCAGGGCTCCGATGGAGGACAGTGCGTCTGAGCGGTGATGCCAGGCATCCGCCATCAGGGCGCCTGAGCGGATCTCTGAGGCAGCCTTTTTCGTATACCGGTACATCCATTCCTTCACGCCGATGGAGACCACGGCCGCAGCCATGGCCAAAAATCCCGGCACAGCTGCGGTCCCGTGATTCCAGAAAATGGTCCTCACCGCTCCAAACCCAATACCCGCCCCAATGGCCAGAAGGACCACTGCCAAAAACAGGGCCGCCACACATTCCATCCGTTCATGTCCAAAGGGATGTTCTTTATCCGACTGTTTTGCCGCCATAGTCACTCCGGCCATTACGATCAGTGTACTGAACACATCCGATGCGGAATGGACCGCATCCGATATCATTGCATTGGAATGGGCCAGGATACCGGCCGACAATTTTCCAATAGTAAGGGCAACATTGACCAGGATACTGATCCAGGACACATGCAAAGCCAGGTCTTTGTCCGTACGCCCTCCATTCCCTTGGCCCCGAAGGCCCCGCTGTAATCTCTGTTGAATCTTCTGCAGTATGCACATCCGTCTCATCCAACCACTTCCTCCCAATTAAAACAGTCAAGACCACCGGCTTAGCCGGTGGCTTGTTCTGCCCCTATAAGGGGCTGTTACCTGCTTGCGCCCGGAAGGCGCACTGAAAAGTCTGCCTGCTGCACCACATTCTCAGCTGCCCTTAAAAGGGCATGTTCAGTGCTTCCTTACTCCGGCTTAGCCCCAAAAGGGGCTTACTGGTTTGCTTTGACTCCCTACTGACTCTTAAGAGTCTTACTTCTTGTTTTTCTTCACCGGCTCACCCGTAAACGGGTCTATGTACTCTACTAACGACATCTGGTCATATTCCAAATCCTCTTTTATCTGATTTTGTATGTATGCCTTTATTGCCGCCGTATTCTTTCCTACTGTGTCCACGTAATATCCACGGCACCAGAAATGACGGTTTCCGTACTTATACTTTAGGTTCGCATGCTTCTCGAATATCATGAG
>NZ_JYHN01000047.1:0-20815 GCF_000954015.1 Clostridium sp. FS41 | reverse complement strand
TGTTATCATGCGGAAGCCAGAGGGCAGAAGCATCCTCCCCCATTCAAATAGCGGTCGCCAGGTGTCACAGCCTGGCGGCTGACTTGGTTGATACCAAACCAATGCGCAAAGGTATCCGCATCCCGGCCGCGCAGTGCTAGGGAACATTGTACTGGCGCATCGGGTATCCAGAGCCTGGATACTTAGATGCAGGTACACGATTGTAATGGCCGGAAATTTGTATACAATTTTATATCCGGGATACACTATCACCGAGGTGATAAAAAATGGAGCAGAAAGAGCATAATTCAGCAAGCGAGTTAGAAGCAAAGGCCAAGGTAGTAGAAACGTTCAATCCTCATTGGAATGAGGGGGAGTTTTTAGGACCGAATACTTTGAGACAGAAAAAAGATATTGATAAATATGGTGAAGAGGAGTCCTAAGGGCTTCTCTTTTTCTATGAATTATAACAGCCAGATTGGAAGGTGAGGTGGTTTGGGCTATGAAGACATAAAAGGCAAGGGGTTTGATAAGCGAACCACTAGCGAACTACTGGAAATTGCATCAAAAGGCGGCAAGGCATCTGGGGAAGCCAGGAGGCGTAAGGCAGACTTCCGGCGCACCCTCAATATGCTGTTAACAGCAGAAATAGACAGCCCGGAGTGGACACCGGTCTTAAATGCACTGGGGCTTGACAGCACCCTGGAAAGCGCTGTAAATGCTGCCGTGATTAAAAAGGCGCTGGCAGGCAATGTGAGGGCCTATGAGGCCATTCGCGATACCCTGGGGCAGACGCTTAAGTCCGACTTAGATATTGAGGAGCAACTGGCTAAGATAGTCCACCTGAAAGCCCAGGCGGAGGCATTACAACCAAATACAGACAATGACCAACCGGTCAAGTACACGGGCATCCCATCCAACATGGTAGCCCCAGTATTTGCTCCGGTTGTTTTTGATATACAGGAGCATGGACATACAGAGTATGTATTCCCTGGCGGCCGTGGATCCACGAAGTCATCTTTCATATCCCTGGAAGTCATTGACCTTATCATGAACAATGACCAGATGCATGCGGTTGTCATGCGTCAGGTGGCCGATACATTGCGCGGATCTGTATATCAGCAGATTCTATGGGCGATCGAAGCACTAGACCTGTCAGACGAGTTCCATGCAACTGTCAGCCCAATGGAGATCACCCGGATTAGCACCGGTCAAAAAATATACTTCCGTGGTGCCGATGATCCTGGTAAGGTCAAGTCCATCAAGGTGCCATTCGGATATATTGGCATTCTGTGGCTGGAGGAGTTGGACCAGTTCACTGGGCCGGAGTCGGTACGTAAGATTGAGCAGTCTGTCATCCGTGGTGGTGATGTGGCTTATATATTTAAGTCATTCAACCCGCCGAAGACGGCCAGCAACTGGGCCAATAAGTACATCAAGATCCCGAAGGCATCCAGACTGGTGACGGAAAGCACTTATCTGGACGTGCCGCCTAAATGGCTGGGCAAGCCATTCCTGGAGGAGGCAGAGTTCCTAAAGGAAACAAATCCAGATGCTTATGAGAATGAGTATATAGGCGTGGCCAATGGAAGCGGCGGCAGTGTCTTTGACAACGTGACGATCCGAGAGATAACAGATACGGAGATTGTCCAGTTTGACTATATTCTGAATGGTGTTGACTGGGGCTGGTACCCAGACTTGTATGCTTTTGTACGCACTCATTATGATCCAGCGCGGCACAGGCTGTACATCTGGCAGGAGTATACCTGCAATAAGCAGAGCAATCGACAGACGGCAAATAAACTGATCGAGCTGGGAATCACGGGCAATGATCTTATCATCTGTGACAGCGCGGAGAATAAGTCCGTTGGGGACTATCGTGCCTATGGGCTGCTGGCAAAAGCTGCAGAGAAGGGGCCCGGAAGCAGGGAGTATTCCTTTAAGTGGTTGCAGTCTTTACGGGAGATTGTCATTGATAACGTCCGGTGCCCGGTGGCGGCCCAAGAGTTTATGGATTATGAGTATGAGCGGGACAAGGACGGCAATGTGATCAGCGGATATCCGGATGGAAACGATCACTGTATTGACGCTACAAGGTATGCGACCAATCGGATCTGGAAGAAGAAAGGCCAATAAAGGCGGGTGATGGATTGTTTGATAGACTAAAAAACGCAGTAAAGGGGGTGTTTCGCAGGATGTTTCCAATTAGGACTTTAAAGGAGCTGTTTGGCCAGGATATTGCAATCAGCCAAGACATGATTACAGCAATTGAGAAGTGGGCGGCAATGTATCGCGGTGAGGCCCCATGGGTGGACGACCAGGTGGACTCACTCCAGATAGAGCAGGGGATCTGCCGCGAGTTTGCAAATGTATGCCTGAATGAAATGGAATCCAGCATATCTGTTGAGCAGATGGACAGGATATATCAGTCTGCTATCCGGGATCTGAACGAGAATCTACAGAGCGGGCTTGCTCTAGGATCCTTTTGTATTAAGCCACTGGGAGAGGATAAGGTGGAGTACATCACTCAGGAGCGGTTCATCCCTTTGAAGTTTGATGCACACGGCCGGCTAACACGGGTGGCGTTCGTGGATGTTAAAAAGGTGGCAGATCATGATTATTTTATTCGTTTTGAAGTACATACTTGGGATGAAACCAAAGTGCTCAATATCCAGAACTTTGCATACAGATCTTCAGATATGAATAATATTGGCCGGTCAGTGCCACTCGATATGGTGGAAGATTGGGCCGGACTCCCAGAGGATACGACCTATGTGGGAGTGGAACGGCCCGACTTTGGCTATTACCGTAACCCCATCAAAAATGAAGTAGATGGATCTCCCTGCGGGGTGTCTGTCTACCAGTCAGCTATCAAGTTGATCAAAAAGACAGACATGCAGTTTGGTCGTCTGGATTGGGAGTTTGAAAGCGGCGAGCGTGTTATACATGTGGATGTTGTTGCGCTGCAGAAAGCGCCTGTTTTAGGGCAGGATAGCAGGGTGCAGTTGGAGATGCCAAAACTCAACAGACGGTTATACCGTGGACTGAATCTTGATGGGAAGTCGGGAGAAGAGTTATACAAGGAGTATAGTCCGGAGTTTCGGGATCAGAGTATCATTAATGGATTGAATGCTTATTTGCGGCGGATTGAATTTAATGTCTGTTTATCCTATGGCGACCTGTCTGACGTAAATGATGTGGACAAGACAGCCACGGAAGCTAAAATCGCCAAGAAACGAAAATACAATATGGTTAAGGCCATCCAGTCTAACCTCAAGGATTGTCTGGAGGATCTAGCCTATGCCCTGGCTTTTTATAATGCGCTCACTCAATCCGGGTATGAGTTTCTGTGCACCTTTAAAGACAGCATACTGATAGATGAGGAAGAAGAACGCCAGCAGGACAGACAGGATGTAGCAATGGGCGTAATGTCCCTGGCAGAATACAGGGCCAAGTGGTACGGCGAAACCCTGGAGGAGGCAGCCAAGAACCTGCCGGAACCAGCATTGACGGAGGAGTGAGGATATGAAGTTAAAAGATCTATGGGTCAGGATAGGAAATATAGAAATATCATCAAAAGATATGACTAAACTATCGCTTGAATGTGGGAAAGCAGTAATAGAGTATAATGAACCAAATACACCGAAGGGAGTGTCAAAGTTTTCCAGGCTTGTATGCCGTCCAAGCGAAGTTGAATTTATATGTCCATACGAGGCTAGTGAAAAACATAGAGATATCACAGGGAGTGTGACCAAGACTACGTTTTGCACGAAGGAATGCCCTTATGACACCTGAGGAACTGGAGAAGCTGCCAAAGCCGCTTGAACGCACCATGACAGCTTTGGAACTGTCCATCATGGACGAAATCATACAGCGTATCAAGGAAGCTGCGCAGGTT
Source organism: Clostridium sp. FS41 (assembly GCF_000954015.1). Classification (NCBI taxonomy): domain Bacteria; kingdom Bacillati; phylum Bacillota; class Clostridia; order Eubacteriales; family Clostridiaceae; genus Clostridium; species Clostridium sp. FS41. The sequence continues at coordinate 16,938 of NZ_JYHN01000047.1, read as the reverse complement.
ACGCCGGTCATTGACTGGCTGCTGATCAGGATGGACGCCATAGGGACAAGCCGGATCCGGATTAAGCAACTGATTGGTAAGGCATTGGAAAAGACTGACCTTCAGGTGGATGATATCTATGAGCAGGCAGCGCGGTCTGATTACATACGCAACAAGGAGATTTACGAGGCTGCTGGTAGGGATTATTTACCTTACAGGGACAATCAATGGCTCCAGCAGGTCGTGGATGCAGCCAAGCGGCAGACCAAGGATACATTGAGGCCACTGGAAAACATCACACAGACTACCGGATTTAACGTGCCAATGGGCGGCGGTAAAAAAGTGTTTACTCCGTTGTCAGAGTATCTGGAACGCAGCCTGGATAAGGCCATGCTGGGGATTACCACGGGCACCAAGACATATAGTCAGGCTATCGGTGATGTGATTGATGAGATGACGGCCAGCGGCATCCGTACCGTAGATTATGCATCTGGCAAGTCTGATCGGATCGAGGTGGCAGCAAGACGTGCAGTGATGACAGGTGTCGCCCAGATGACAGCGAAAATTGTGGAAAAAAACATGGAGGAATTAGGTACAGAATATGTTGAGGTAGATTGGCACATGGGAAGTCGCCCTTCACATATGGTTTGGCAAGGAAAAGTTTTTAAGTGGAATAAATAGTGCTTGACTTTTGGGCCACATAAGTATATGATATATTTATGGGCTACAAAAGTGAGGTGATAATATGAGTCCACGAACAGGCAGACCAACAGATAACCCTAAATCAAGTCCTATTCACGTTCGCCTAGATAAAGAGAGTGCAGAAGTACTTGACAAGTATTGTGAACAGGAAGGAATAAAAAGAACAGAGGGTATAAGACAGGGCATAAAACTGCTTGAAAACAAAATAAAAAAATAAGGAATTCCGCCCCGACCAAAGTTTGGAATCCCTTATTTGCAAGTAGAAGTTTCCTTCCATGAAATATCATATCATGGATTGAGACTTCTTTCAAGAACCTAATTTGAAAGGAGTTTTTATTATGGGTAGAGTAAAGAAAACTATGCAGTTAGTTGAGAAGTCTATAGGTCGTATCAATGATAATTATGATATGTGTACAGAGAATGTTGAGGATATAAGAAAGGCAAGTCGAGATTTCTACGATTTAATTTGTAATGGATTCCGATTCGGCTATATGCAAGGCATGAAAGCCGCCAAGGCAGAAATGAAGAAGGGCGGTGTTATAAATGGGTAAAATGAAAAATCTCCAGGGCCAGAGGTTTGGCCGTTTGACAGTTATAGAATATGCCGGTAAGGATAAAAATTGCCGTGCCTTATGGAAATGTAAATGCGATTGTGGGAACGAAACAACGGTTAGTAGTTTATTACTATTGCAAAATAAAACACAATCTTGTGGATGTTTGCATACTGAGCAACTAAAAGCAAGGAGCACAAAACACGGACAAAGACATACAAGACTTTATAGAATATGGATGCATATGAAATATCGGTGTAGCCCGGCGGCTAAAGGGATACATAGGAGAAGATATTATGAAAAAGGTATCCGTGTATGTGAGGACTGGGAGAAGAGTTTTATAGATTTTTATAATTGGGCAATGTTGGAAGGATATACAGATGATTTAACAATAGATAGAATAGACAATAATGGAGATTATGAACCGAGTAACTGTAGATGGATAACGCAAAAAGCGCAATGTAGCAACAGGGAAACAAATCAGTTATTTGAATATGACGGGAAAGTACAGACGATTATGCAATGGGCGGATGAGTATGGAATTAACTATGAAAAATTGAGAAAACGTCTTATTTATTCAAACTGGGATATAGAAAAGGCGCTTACAACACCATGATAATTATAGCGAGAGAGTCAACATAGAGTTGGCTCTTTTTGTTGTTTGAGAAAAGGAGGTGGTGTAAATATGGCAGATAATGATTATCCGGATTTTGTGGAGAGTACAGGCTATGGAACCATGTTAGGCTTGTGCGGAATTAACTGTTATCATTAACGTATTTTGGCCTTTTATACCAGGAATCAGTAAACGCAAGTACACGGATGAGTGGCTGGCGGAGCAAAATAAACAAGAATTAGAAAAGAAAGAGTTTAGAGGTAAACAGTATTCCCAGTACGAAGCGTTGCAGCACCAGCGGAAGTTAGAGCGTACTATCCGAAAACAGAAGCAGGATGTGGAGCTGCTGGAGAGCGGTGAAGCCGACAAGGAGGAGATCGTAGCTGCTAAGTGCCGGCTACGGCTGACTAATAAGACCTATGTGGATTTTTCGAGGGAGATGGGATTGCGGCAACAACGAGAACGTCTAAGGATACCAAAATAGAAAAGCTGCGATATCGCAACGGAAAGAGAGGACAAAGAATGAAGAGATTATTTATTTCTCAGCCAATGAGAGGCAAGACAGATGAGCAGATCCTTGCTGAGAGAGAAAAGGCCGTCCGGTCAGCCAAAGAGTATTTAGGAGAAGAAGTGGAAGTAATTGATACTTTCTATACGGACTTCTCCAAAGACGCAAAGCCACTGGAATATATAGCAAGAAGCATCAAGGACCTGGCTACTGCTGATATCGCCTATTTTGCGCCTGGATGGAATGATTTCAGAGGATGTAAGATCGAGCACATGTGTGCAGTGGAGTATGGAATGGATCGGATTGAGGAATAAGCACGCAGGACTATCCTGGGTGTTATTTTTATACTTAAAATTGCCCGGCACGGCGTAAAACTACCACCACAAGGGATGCGACCCCGTATAAAAGCGTAGTGAGAAAGGAGCAGTATGAAACGAAAATTTTTAGAGGATATGGGCCTAACCAAGGAGCAGGTTGATAGTATCATGGCTGAAAATGGCAGTGATATTGAGTCTGCCAAGGGAGATCTGGAACAGACTAAAGCAGAACTAGAACAGACCAAAACACAGCTTCAGGAGGCTAATACCACAATTGATGGATTCAAGGACTATGATCAGGTAAAGGCTCAGGTCGAAGAATACAAGACAAAATATGAGCAGTCCAAAACAGAGTATGAGGCTAAGATTACTGATATGCAGTTTCGGGCCTCTCTGGAGGCGGCTATTACAGCTGCTGGAGGGCGTAATGCAAAAGCCATTGGAGCCCTGATTGATATTGACACCCTGAAAGCATCCAAGGACCAGACTGCTGATATCAAAGCAGCTATTGAGGCGTGCCAGAAAGAAAATGGGTATCTTTTTGGCGCCACAGAACCCATCAACAATCCTGTAGGGTCAACCAAGGGTGCGGCGCTGGGAATCACAAAAGAGCAGTTCAAAGCCATGGGATATAAAGAACGGCTTGACTTAAAACAGAACAACCCAGAAAAATATACAGAACTGAAAGGAGATAATTAATTATGCCAGGTATGATTTTTGGAATACCCTTTGACGAGGAACTTTTCCTTGACATGTGGAATGAGGCACCGGATCCGTACTATACCGCTATGATTCAGTCCGGGGCAGTGGTGGAGGATTCAACGATTGCAGGAATGATCCAGAGCCACGGCAACATTTATACGATCCCGTTTTACAACACCTTGGAAGGTGAGGACCTGAACTACGATGGACAGACAGACATTACTGTAGAGGAAGTCGGCGGCGGATCTCAGACAGGCGTTGTCTATGGCCGTGCAAAAGGCTTTTTTGCTCGTAATTTTACTGCAGAGCTTTCTGGTGGTGATCCAATGGGACACATTGTATCATCCGTTGCCAGGTATTGGCAGAAGCGGCGCCAGATGCGGCTGATCGGTATTTCTGATGCAATCTTTGGGATTACGGGCGCGAGTGGCTATGCCAAGAAGTGGGCGGATGGTCACACGTTAGAGCTGACATCTTCCACAGCGGAAGCGAGGAAAATCAAGGAAACTGATCTAAATGATCTGGCCACGGAGGCGTGTGGAGATCACAAAGACCAGTTCAGTCTTGTAATCATGCATTCCAATGTAGCTAGGACTCTTGAAAATCTCCAACTTCTGGAATTCTGGAAACAGACTGATGCCAACGGGGTTCAGAGGCCGATGGCGCTGGGGTCCGTGAATGGGTATACAGTCATTGTGGATGACGGTGTACCAGTAGAGAAGGTTGGTGGCGATGGAGCCAATAAAGATCTGGCTAAATACACCACCTATCTGTTTGGAAGCGGAGTTATCCGTACCGCACGTGGCAGAGTTGATGTGCCTGTGGAGACAGTGAGGGACGCTAAAAAGAATGGCGGACAGGACGAACTGATCACTCGTATGCGCGAGACCATCCACCCCAACGGATTTAGCTTTAAGATTCCATCTTCTGGCTGGACAGAATCCCCGACAGATGCCCAGCTTTTTGCTAAAGCCAACTGGGACATTAAGTTTGACCCGAAGGCTCTTCCAATCGCTCGCCTTATCACTAACGGCTGATCAGGGAGGTGATGCTGATGCAGGCATACACTGACGAGATGTACTATATCAATGATTACCTAAAAGGAAGGAAGCCGGTCATCACAACTGGCTTCCCATTTTATGCCAGGTCTGCCAGCCAGGCCATTGACCGCTATACATTCAACCGGCTGAAGACGGTGTCAGAGGTTCCGGAGGAAGTACAGATGTGCTGCTGCGAACTTGCTGAGACAGAGTTTAACAGAGAGAAGCAGCAGAAGGAATCCGGAGGAAAGACATCAGAAAAGATTGGCACCTATTCAGTCGGCTTTGCCAGCGTCCAGGAGTCAGCACAGGCTATGGCTAAAGAGCAGCGTAGCATCATCATGAAATGGCTGGCAGATACCGGCCTGTGTTACCAGGGGGTGTGATATGTATACCAATGCAGATGTGACGCTGTATTTATACAGCAAAGAGGGGAAGGCCGAGAAGTACACCAGAATGCCCATAGAGGGTGTGTACTGGGAGGACGTGAGACAGTCCACCTATCTTAAGACTGGCCAGAGAGACAGCACATCCGTCCTCCTGGTTATCCCGCTGGAGAGCCTGGATGAACCTATTAAACTTACTCAGGGCAAGGACCTGATTGTCAAAGGCATCATTGAGGATGAGATAGACTGTAGCAGCCAGGAGGCTATGTCAAAGTCCCTGGCAGCTCTTAAGGCAGCCTATGGATTCCTGACAGTGGTTACGGTAGATGAACGGCTGTATGGCAGCGAGTCCGTGCAACATTATGAGTTGGCCTGCAAGTAGGAGGCGATCCGGTGAAAGTACAATTTAACATAAAGGATAAGGAAACCGTCTTGCAAAATCATGGGTTGCAGAAAGGCGGTCCAGTGCAAAAGCTGGTTGATTCAGAGGCCATGCGGTACATGAGTGACTACATGCCGCGCAGACAGGCAGGAGAACTGGAACATATGATGGTCATGGCCACAGTGATTGGCTCCGGTCAGATTGATATACCGGGTCCATATGCCCATTATCTGCACGAGGGAATTGTCTATGTTGATCCGAAGTACAATTGTGCCGGGTGGATATCAAATACCCCTGGAAAATATTTTGGGCAGTGGTATTCACGTAAAGGGGTAATAAAAGAGCCTACGAACCGGGAGTTGACCTATGCCGGCGCCCCAATGCGGGGAAAGAAGTGGTTTGACCGCATGAAGGCCGACCATAAGGATGATATACTACAGGCGGCCCAGGCTTTGGCAGACAGAGGAGGGAAGTAATTGACAATCATAGATTTTATGAGGCAGAAACTGACGGAGTATCCCAAAATATCGGAGTTTCTGGTTGATGGAGATATCCATGTGGATTTCACGGCGCCGGGCTCCAGTTATGGCCTGTCCAGCAATGGAGACAGCCTGGTCAAGGAGGACATGCTGGGTAACCATACCCGCCGACACAATTTCGCCATGTACGCGGTGGCGCCTTCCTTTACGGATTACTGCCGGCTGGCCAACAGCAATTTTTTGCTGGAGTTGGGATACTGGCTGGACAGCTTGCCGGAAGAGGGAGGAATCACCGCATATATAGACGGACAGGAGGCTCCAGCCAGATTCCAAAAGGCAACTACATCTAACGCAATGGCTATGCAGCCCATGGGGGAAACAGTTAATGACGGTATCCTGTATCAGATACAGATACAGGTCACATACAAAATAGAAAGTGAGGAATTTTAAATGGCAGAAACGATCACAGGAAAGATTAAACGTAAATTTATGGCCAACTACATTGATGCAGCCCCTCCGTCTGAATCCAAGGAATCCTACGTCCGTTTGGGGAAAGACCTGGAAGAGTACATTGTAGAGATGAACGCCAATGTAGAAACTAAGAATAATATCTGGGGTGAGACGTCCGTTACACTGGACAGCTATCAGCCCCAGGCCAGTGTGGAGCCATACTATGCCGAAATCGGAGAGCCGCTGTTTGAGCGTCTTCAGGGAATCGTGGATGAACAGCAGACCTTGGATGATCTGAAAACCAGTGTAGTTGAGGTCCATCTGTGGGATCCGGTTGAGGCGGCAGACGGCACATACGTGGCTTACAAAGAGGATGCGATCATAGAGGTATCCAGCTATGGCGGTGATACGACCGGATATCAGATCCCATTTAATGTGCACCATACCGGAAATAGGGTTAAGGGTAAGTTTGTGCTCTCCACAAGGACTTTTACAGCAGATACCTGAACAGAAGCGCGGGCGGCAGCAGATCTGCCTGCGGTATATCTAATTGATCACGAGGAGGTAGAGCCTGATGGCGAAAATGAAGAACTTATCATTTAATGATGGATACGAGAGTTTTACGATCAATGACGATCCCACGCGGATTATCCGGTTTAACCCGGCTGACCCTGAAATCATCAACCGTGTGTTGGATGTGCAGAGACATTTTAAAGATTATAAGCCTCCTGCAGAAATAGAACTAAATCCGGACGGAAGTCCCAAGGGGGACTTGGAAAAGAGCGGAGCGTACATAGGGGAATTTACAGCGGAGATGCGGAAAGCGTTTAACGGTATTTTCCTTTCAGATGTATATGATACGATCTTTGCTGGTCAATCCCCATTATGCATAATTGGTCAGAAATATCTGTACGAGGAAGTCCTGGACAGTCTGCTTGTGCTGATGAAGCCTGCGGTTGAGACATACAACAAGAAGAACCGGGAGAAGATGAACAAGTATCTGAAGGACATCAAGCAATGATTGGCGTACTACCCACCAGCCTTGATATAGGTGACATCAGTTATCCCATAGAGACGGATTATCGAAATATACTGGTCTTCCTGGCGGCTTGCGGGGATCCGGATCTTTCGGCCGCAGAGAAGCTGGAAATCCTCATGAAACGTTTATACCGTGACGGATTTGACGAGATACCGAAGGAGCACATGGAGGAGGCGATCCTGCGAGCCAAGTGGTTCGTGGACTGCGGCCAGGAAGATGATGACGAGAAGCCGGCCAGGAAGGTGATGGACTGGGAACAGGACGAGCCAATCCTGTTTCCGGCGATCAACAAGGTTGCTGGCATGGAGACCAGGGCGGTTCCATACATCCACTGGTGGACATTTTCTGGATATTTTATGGAGATCGAGGAGGGAACCTTTTCCACGGTCCTGGGTATCCGGCAAAAGAAGGCCAAAGGAAAGAAACTGGAAAAGTGGGAGCAAGAGTTTTATCGGAACAACAAAAAGCTTTGTGATGTCAAAAGACGGTATACCGAAGAGGAACAAGCGGAGATTGAGTATTGGAATAAATTGTTGGGTTAAGGCGCTGGATGAGCGTCTTATTTTTATGCGCAGGCAGGAGGTGACGACATGGCAGCAGGCGGCAGTGATGGTAGTTTAAGGTTTGATACAGCGATCAATATAGATGGATTCGAGGATGGCATTTCTACCCTTTCAAAGGCAATGGACCGGTTGACGAAGGCCGTGGACCGGTTATCCACCAACATCCTGAACCGATTTAACGGAGCGGGACAGGCAATGGCCGAGACTGCCAGCAGCGCAGAGAGCACATCGGATGCAGTGGAGACAATTGGTGATGCGGCTGATAAGTCAGCAGCGCAGGTTAAAAGCCTGCAAGAGCAGATGGACGCGATCAGTGTCCACGATTGGCAGGACAATGCATCAGACGTTGCATCTTCCGCGCCGGTTGCCGCTCCAGTTGCAACTCCTGCTGAATCACTAAATTATGACCCCAAAGCAATGGCGGCGGTATTCGGGGAAGAGGCAGCGCAGATACAGAACTATGCCGATGCAGTTGTGCGATATGGTGAGCAGGGGGCCGCAGCCTTAAACCAGATGGATCTGGAAGCACAGGCCCTAAAACAGCAGATGGACCAGCTAAAAGTGCAGGATATGGAAGCTGTACAGGCAACCCCCAGGGAGGTAGTTGCGGTGCCGGTAAGCCCGGAATCCATGAATTATGATCCCGGAGCGATGGCCGCAGTATTTGGTGAGGTAGCTTCCAAAATCCACAACTGGGCCGAAGCGGTGGAACAATATGGAGGTCAGGCTAGCATGGCCATGAATGGACTGCAACAGAATGCAGCAGAAGCAGAACAGGCTGTGTCGGAAGCGTCCAACCAAGGTGCAGAGCAGGCCCAGGGGTATGTAGGGGTTAAGGAGTCGATCCTGAATGCATTTAAAACTGTACCACAGGCATTCAGCCAGATACCGGCAGTAGCCAAAAAGGAGTTGTCCAAGGTGCCTGGAATTGTAAAGAGTGCATTTTCATCCGCCGCCCGGACAGTGACCAGTTTTGGAAAGATGCTGGGAAGAGGACTGGCCAACAAAGCAAAGCAGGCCGTGTCCAGTCTCAAAGGATTGGGAAAGTCATCAAACAAGGCAAGCCAATGTGTTTTTAAGTTAGCCAACATGTTTAAACTCATGCTCATCCGTATGGCCATGAGGGCAGCCATTCAGGGCGTAAAGGAGGGCATGCAGAACCTGGTGCAATATTCAGACAGTGCGAACCAGGCCATGTCTGGTCTTATGACCAATATGACATACCTCAAGAATAGCTTTGCAGCAGCATTTGCGCCGATCCTGTCCATTGTGGCGCCGGTACTTAATACACTGATCAATCTGTTGGCAACAGCGGTTGGATACATAAATCAGTTCTTTTCTGCGCTGGGTGGTGGGAGCACATTTGTCCGAGCCAAGAAAGCCAATGAAGATTATGCAGCCAGCCTTAAAAAGACAGGGGGTGCTGCGAACGCAGCCGGTAAAGAGGCCAAGAAAGCCCTGGCTCCATTTGATGACCTTGTGCAGATACAACAGCAGAGCGCGGATGATTCTGGGGGCGGAGGAGGCGGGGCCAGCCCATCCGAAATGTTTGAGACAGTTGGGATTGATCAAGGTATCAGTGACTTTGCCAACAAGCTGAAAGAGATGTTTGCAGCTGGAGACTGGGAAGGTATTGGACAACTGATCGGCCAGAAAATCAACGAGGCCGTGCAAAGTTTCACGGAGTTCATCAGCTGGGATAATGTAGGGGCGCAGATAACAGCTTTTGTAACAGCTTTTACAACTATGTTTAATAGCTTGGTAGCCACCATTGATTGGTATGCCATTGGTATCATGTTCGGTACCGGCATCAACACTCTGGCCAATACTCTATATCTGCTGCTTACCCAGATTGACTGGTTTATGTTGGGGAGTGCGCTGGGGATAGGGCTGATGGGGATGATTGATACGGTTGACTGGAACCTGTTTGGTGCAACAATAGGGGCCTTTTTCCAGGCCAAGATATCCGGTCTTCTTGGATTCGTTCTGGCTGTAGACTGGGGATCAATCGGCGCAGCTATAGCAACATGCCTCATGGGCCTTACAGGCCAGATTGACTGGGCACAGCTAGGGTATCTTTTTGCTGCCGGGCTCAATGCAGCCTTTGCCATATTGGGGGAATTTGCAACTACGTTCGATTGGATTGAATTTGGTACCCAGCTTGCAACCAGCCTAAGTACATTTTTCCAGACCTTTGACTGGGCAGGTGCCGGAACAGCCATCAGCGACATTGTGATAGGGATTTTAAATGCCCTCGTGACATTTATCACAGAAACGGACTGGTGGGCATTTGGTGATGGCGTGGCTACAGCATTGGAGCACATTGATTGGGCAACGGTTGCCAATAGACTCTTTGCAGTAATAGGAGCTGCGTTGGGTGGTATCGGCGCCATCATAGGAGGTCTGATTTCAGATGGTGTAGTTGCCGCGAAGGAATACTTCCAGAGCAAGATAGAGGAATGCGGCGGAAATGTGGTTGACGGAATCTTCAAAGGCATCATAGATGCCATGAAGGCTGTGGGAACCTGGGTACAGAACAATGTCTTCAAGCCATTCATGGATGCATTCAAAAGTGCCTTCGGCATCCACAGCCCATCCACAGTCATGGCAGGCATGGGGCAGTATTTGTGGGATGGATTTTGTAATGGCATTAAAGAGTTTTTCTCCAACCCCGGAGCATTCATTAAGCAGCATATCACGGATCCTTTCGTCAATGGCGTGAAAAGCCTTTTGGGTATTCATAGTCCGTCAACCGTTTTGGCTGGCATAGGCTCTAACACAGTGGCAGGATTCAATCAAGGAGTGACCAACGAGCAGACAGCATCTCAGAGTGTGATCAAGTCCTGGGCGACTGGGGTATCATCATGGTTTAAAGATAAGTTTGGTATCAGCAGCGGTGATTCCACGGAGTCCAAACAGTGGGCCACAAATATCCTGTCTGGATTTAATACCAGCGTCACGAAGAACTATACAAAGTCCCAGAGCGTCATGGAGACCTGGGCAGAGAATGTCAGGAAGTGGTTTGTGGGAGCAGATGATGTACAAGGCGTAAATGAATTGTCCTGGACTAAGTTTGCCGATACGATCATCCAGGCATTTAAGACTAAGATTGATGGCAGCCATACTGAAACCCAGTCACCCATGGAGACCTGGGCAAAGAATGTAAAGGAATGGTTCTGGGGCGACAGTGACCTGGAAGGAACCGGAGGGATGTATAAAGCATTTTATGACATGGCAAAGAGGATCAATGAGGGATTCGCCAATGGTATCTCTGACTTTGCTTACATGGCAAAGGATGCCATTAAAAGGTGGGCGAGAGAAGCCATGGAAGAGGCCGAGGAAGAGTTTGACATCAACTCGCCGTCTAAGGAGTTTTACGGCATAGCAGAGTATGTAGTGCGCGGATTTAACAACGGTATCAGTGCTATGGCGGCATCATCCCGCAGCACGGTCCAGAAGTGGCTGGATGGCGTCCTGGATGTGTTTGACGGTGTGGAGATCCAGTTGCCGATCGGTATCAACATCCCGAACGCAGCATCCTATCTGCCCAGGATGGCCAGCGGAACCGTTGTGCCGCCAAGGGCAGGCGAGATGTCCGCAAGCATGAGGAACACGGCAGGATACGGCCAGGAAGAGACACTGGGCTACCTGGTGGCTAAAATGGACGAGATGATAAGCCGCCTGCAGGCGGAAGGGAACCGGCCGATACAGATAGTCTTGAACTTGACCGGGAATCTGGCTGCACTGGCCCGGGTATTGAAACCGGAACTTGACAAAGAGGCAGCCCGCAAGGGCGTAAGCCTGGTAATCGTAGGAGGTACCTAATATGGATAATGTATTCTTGCTGGACGGCAGGGCATATAACGTTGAGGTGGAGAAGGATTCTCTGGAACGCAGCTTCGCGGTCACCGATTCAGAGCAGTCCGGACGTACCATGGACTACACCATGGACAGGGACATCATAGGGACCTTCTACAACTACACAATGAAGATCTACCCAAAGACGGATGACCTGGCATCCTATGATGCGTTTTACAACATCATATCCGATCCGAACTATGCAAGCCATGAGATGACATTTCCCTATGGCCAGGAAACGCTGACTTTCCAAGCTTACGTCAGCCAGGGTAAGGATAAGCTGCGGATCCGGAACGGGAAGAACATCTGGGGCATGGATGGGCTGTCCCTGAATTTTACGGCCATGGAGCCACAGAGGAGGCGGTAAGAGATGAAGTGGGACATAAGGGTAGAGACCAATGGACAGCAGCCGTACTCCTCCGTGGATGATCTAACAAGCTATGAACAGAACATGCCGCCATATGCCTACTGCCTGCCCCGATACGCTAAGATGGATGGGACGTACAGTAATGTGCCGGATGTGGTGGGGCATGGTCAGAATGGGTACATCAGCACGGCCCTGAGTGGCCAGGATGGGGCCTTTGGGGTGCCGCCAGTGATAACGGTCACCTTTGACCGACTTAAGACCAGCAATGGCGTGTCCATGGTTTTTAACAGGGTGTCTGGTGATTATGCCAGCCATTTGAGAATTGCCTGGTACAAGGATGCGGAACTGGTCCAGGAGCAGGAGTTTGCGCCAGATGGGGTGGAGTGCTTTTGCCGGGCCAAAGTACCGTTGTTTAACCAGCTGGTTATCACATTCCTGGAGACATGCCGGCCATACCGGTATCTGTGGCTGTCCGTACTGAAAAACCAAAGGATGACGGATGCCGGCGGACTTAAGATTGTCTATGATGATATTGCCCTGGGAGCCGCGGATGATCATACAGCTACAACGGATGACAAGGATTACTATGTTGACTTGCAGGACCTGAAGGTGGGCGTTGAGTTTCCAGATTATGCCCTGTGCCTGCCACGATATGCGAAGATGGATGGCGGGTATACCAACGCCCCGGACGAGCTGGTGGACATGGGATATGTCAGTGACAGCATATCGGATGCAGATGGGCGCTTCACGGCGCCTCCGGCATTGACATTCACGTTTGGTCAGAACCATTCCAGTGTGGGGATAACCTTGGCATTTAATGATTATTCTGGGGATTACTGTAGCGAGGTCAACATCAAATGGTATCGGGATGATACGCTGCTGGCTGATCAGGATTACTATCCGGATACATACAATTATTTTTGTTATGGAATCGTGGATTATTATAACAAGGTCGTTATCACATTCCTGGAGACCAGCAAGCCATACCGGAATGTATTCCTCACAGGGATTACCTGGGGCCTTATCCGTGTGTTTAAAGATGACGAGATCGAAGATATCAACTGTTTAACGGAACTGAATCCGATATCCGAAGAGGTCAGCATCAACACCATGGACTATGCAATCCGGAGCAAGTCAGAGTATGCGTTTGAGTTTCAAAAAAAGCAGAAGCAGACATTGTATTTTGATGAAGCAATCCTGGGTATTTTTTACCTGAAGGATGGAAAGCAGCTGGGGGAGAAACGGTACTCCGTGGAAACCCAAGATGCAGTAGGGATCTTGGATAACAATCAATTCATGGGTGGGATATACAGCAACACTCTTGTATCAGATATCCTGGACGGCATTATGGATGGGGAGGGGATCACCTATTTTCTGGATGATGCCTATGCAAGCACCACGGTAAGCGGATACCTGCCAATATGTACTAAACGTGCGGCCCTGCAGCAGCTTGCCTTTGCCATTGGCGCCCTGGTGGATACCAGTTACGACCGGCAGTTGTACATCTATCCACAGCAGACAGAGGTGACAGGAGAATTTACGGCCAGGGATATATTCTTGGGGCTGACCTTGGAGCACAGCGACATCATAACCGGGATCCGGCTGTATGCACATAGCTATGATCCAGGGATAGAAACGGCTCAGTTGTATAAAGGCAACCTTACCGGGACCACAAAAGTAGAGTTTTCGGAGCCGTATCACGGACTGTCAATCGCTGGTGGGACACTTGGGGATCACGGCGCCAACTATGCATACATTACTGGCACAGGCGGGGAAGTGGTACTGAATGGGATTAAGTATAACCACAGCATGGTCAGTTTGGTAAAGGAAAACCCGAAAATCACCCAGAACAAAAACATTGCCGAGGTCAAGGAGGCTACGCTGGTGACTGGTAGCAATGCCCAGGCAGTCCTGGATCGTGTCTATGATTATTATAGTAACAATGAGAGTATCAGTTTCCGGGCTGTCATAAACGATCAGGAACTAGGGAACCGTGTGAATGTAGTCACCGGAATCAAGGGAACCATGACAGGAAACATCACAAAGCTGGATTTTAAATTCAGCCGGCGCAAGATCACAGCGGAGGTGACAGTGAAATGAGTACGGTATTAGATACGCTGATAACGGATAGGACGGCGGATGACCTGGCCAATGATACGGATAGGGCATATATAGCCTATACGGACCTGAACCGTGTGGAGCAGGCATGTGCTCTGCTGGCTGGACTGCTGCATGTTGACATACGGACCAAGGTGTGGGGGATGGAGGACTTCCGGACGGACACAGAAATGGCCCGCTTATTGGGAAACATAAAAGCCTTGCGAGCGGCTTATTTTACAAAGACCAGCACGCCGGTCACCCCGGCAAAGATTACTTACGCAACGATCCAACAGGCCAATGATATCGAACAGATACTCAAGGATCTGGGAGATATGTATGACAGCATGGTGAGCGGACAGCAGCGCCTGGCATTTAAGCTGGGGACCCAGGCAATTGGAAACAGGAGGTAAACATGGCACTGAAAACCGATTATAAGGCGGATGTCTTTGAAGGCAACCGTAAATATCAGATTAGTACAGACGCGCAGGGGAAATCCGAGATTGTGGATGTGACTACATACAGTCAGGAGGGGGATTTATTTAAGCCCGAGGATATCAACGCCATCACCACAGAGATCAACCGCATGACAAGAGAAGTGGAGCTGACCTTACTGGCGGCCAATTGGAGCAGCACTGCCCCATATGCCCAAACGGTCAGCGTCCCCGGTCTAAAGGAGACAGATAAGGTGCAGATGATGAGCGCCATCAAGTCTACCACTGCGGTGGCCACGGCAAATACATGGGATAAGATGGGGGCGCTGGTTAAAGCGGGTATTGCCGGGGATGGAGAGGCTACATTTTACTGCCCGAAGAAAAAACCAACGTCAGATTTTAATATCAAGTTAGTGGGGGTGAGCGAGAATGAGTGATATTTTAATACCGGTAGCAGGCGGAGGTGGAACAGGGAGTGATGAATGCACGGCCTCCCTAGACTATGTTCTGGCAGGTAAAACAGCAATTGCAAGCGACAGTAATGACGAGCCAGGCAATGGTCGTATGACAGTCAACAGTTTGCTGTCTTTTAGTTGTGCCGCCTATTCTGGCCGCCGTATATTGGCAAAATGGCAGAATCCAAAGGCGGCGATCGGAAAACCTTACAGTGGTGTGATCATCCGCTACAGCACCAGCGTATATCCTGGTAAGACCGGGGGAACACAAATTTATAAGGGGGCTGGCAGTAACACTGCATCTGGGGGGCAGTCCCAGACATATCTGGACATGCCGGCACTTAATACAACCTATTACCTAAGCTGCACCCCATATGTGACCACTAATCAGGGGGATCTGCTTGGGGATACGCTTAATGCCACAGTCAAGACGTCCGCCGAACAGACAGTTACCATTAAGGCTACGCAGAATTACACGATCCCTGTGGGATTTAGTAAGATGGATACGTTTTGTGTTGGTGGAGGTGGAGGTGGAGCACGTGGTGAAGATGGCGATTCTTCCACTGCCGGACATGGCGGTGGAGGTGGTGGAGGTGGATATACCAATACCGTTACAGGGACTGCAATATCGGCAGGGCAGGTATTGGCTTGCACAATAGGTGCAGGTGGAAGCTCTGCTACAAATCCTATAGATGGTGGGACTACCAGTATTATAAGATCTGGAACCACGATCAATTCTGCCGCAGGTGGAAAAAGCTGTGGATTTGCATATTCAAGCGGCGGGAATGGGGGCTCTGGTGGAGGCTCTGGTGGTTATTGGCACTCCAACAGCGCACAAAACGCAGGTGGATCCGGTGGTTCAAACGGTGGTGATGGCGGAGGTAATCTTACGCCGGGAAAAGGGCAGGGAACCACTACAAGAGCGTTTGGTTCATCTTCTGGCACAGCGTATTCTGGAGGCGGCGGAGCGGGTGGCGGAGGTACTGGCTCTTCTGCCAGAAATGCCGGAGCCGGGGGTGCCACGGGTGGAGGAAGAGGCGGCGATGGAGCTTACGCAATTTCGTCATCCTCAGAAGGAACAGAATGGTCATATGCAAAAAGCGGAACTACCGCAACAGCCAACACTGGAGGCGGCGGTGGAGGCGGTGGTGGAGGCGCCAGAAGTAGCATGTCAGCAAATGCGGAGGGTATGCCAGGGTCTGGCGCTTCTGGTATCATCTTGATTCGCTTATATTAAGGAGGTTTAGAAATGATAGCACATGAAGTATACGCACAGATTTTTAATGGAGAGGTAAAGGCCGTAGGCGTAGCTTATAGTTATGAGGACGCCAACCGTGTAGCCAGATGTGTCTATGGGGATGATGCATTTGCGGTAGACTGCCTGTATTGCCCCTGTCAAGAGGGCGATACATATGCAGATGGGATATTTTATACGCCAGATGGAACGGCAAGACCGTGGTTACCTACCCAGGAACAGCAGGTAGCGCAGTTGCAAGCAGAGAATCAGCAGATTAGGCAGGAAAATCAAGAGATGACCATGGTCCTTGCTGACATGATAGGGGGTGCAATGTAATGTTATCCAACATACAGCGTAACATCATCATGCGGGCTCTGCGGATCAGGAAAGGGCAAGGAGAAGAACCGGCAGACATCCTGGAGGGATACAAGAACCTGACAGAAGAGGAAAAGGCCGAGATCCTGACGGCTTTGGAAGAAGAATAGGAAAGGTGAGGTATATGAAAATGAGATTTTTAGACAAGTGTAATGCTGCCTATGGGGCAGCCGTAACGGTCCTGGTGGCCATACTGGGGCCATACTGGTACATATTTGCGGGGTATCTGCTTTGCAATATCCTGGACTGGCTGACTGGCTGGTACAAGGCTAGAAAGCTGGGACGAGAGTCAAGTAAGACTGGATTAAAAGGTATCCTAAAGAAACTGGGCTACTGGGTGATCATCCTGGTATCCTTTTTGATGCCGAAATTATTTATTGGTCTGGGACATGACATTCTGGGAC
>NZ_JYHN01000046.1:0-211843 GCF_000954015.1 Clostridium sp. FS41 | reverse complement strand
TTCCAGAAATATAGAATTTACTCTTGCATTCTGGAATTTATAATTACATTTAAGTTTCAATGCAAGACCTAGGACAGTGGTCAAATGCGAAAAGAACAAATGTTCTAAAAACATATTGCGATCTCAAGTCTGCTCCTGTATAATAGCAATAGAAAGAGGAGGCGTCAGATTAGATGATTCGGTTATTTGAATTTCGGGATTTGGATAGGATTATGGAGATTTGGCTGGAGGGGAACCTGAAGGCTCATCCATTTATAAAAGAGGAGTATTGGAGACAGAATTATGAGACAGTCCGCGCTGTGTTGCCAAATGCAGAGGTGTATGTGTTTGAGAAAGACGGGGAGGTCCAGGGCTTCATTGGCATGGACGCAGAATACATTGCTGGATTATTTGTAGCGGAGGGACACCGAGGACAGGGGATTGGCCATCAGCTGATTTCAGAGGTAAAGCGGAAAAAGCGCCTGTCGTTGCATGTATATGAGAAGAATACAGGCGCTGTGGCATTTTATCAGGCGCAAGGATTCCGTGTTGAAAACAGCATGACAGAGAAAGAAAATGGGGAGCAGGAGTATCTGATGGTGTTTCATGAGGGCAGCGAATAAAATGAGGGAACATAGCTTGATAAGGTGGCTGAAATAACTTTTTGGGCAGTTACTTATAAATTGTCATTTATTATGAAGGAGGAGTTACAAAATGTCTAAATATAATTTCTACTATGATGAGTCTGAGCATAGCCGAAAAATCAACTATCAGACAGTAAGTGCCTCTAATTATTATGATAATTTCGTAACCATGGTTGTAGGATGGTCAGCCGAGAAGGATGATATTCTGCAACGGCATGCTTTTTTTGAGGCTAAGTACGCAGACAGAAAAGATCGTAATGGTGAAATAAAAAGTACGATGTTTCAGCAAAAACAATTTAAGTATGGTTTTGCCTCCCTTAATAAGCAGAATGCTCAGTTTGTAAATGATTTTCTGTCGCTTTTTGACGAGGAAATTCATATTTACTTTTCTGTTTCCAGCAAGATCGAATACCTTATGTTGCAGGTTTTTCAAGGGTACGAAAACAGTTTTCTCTTTGATGCAGACTTTATGAAGTATTCCATTACAAAGGCTCTCGTTATATATCGCCCGAAGGAAATCATTAAATGCCTCTACGAATCACCCGAAGACTTTTTAGAGGAACTAAAGAAGTTTTTCCGAGATAAGATTGAATGTAATAAAAACAATTTGGAATTGAAGCAAGCAGAGATGATGGCATTTCAAGAAATTTTACTCGTATTAGATGAAATTTCAGATGCTCCAGAGCTTGATTGGGATTATCATATGCCTTTTGATGGGTTCTATAAGTATCTACAGGAGAAAAATTTACAGAACTATTCACTTATTATTGATAAAGAAGGTGAATCGGAGGAAGAAAGCAAAACTCTAAAGTCTGCCCGTGAAATAGGACTGGATAATTCAGATGAAGCCGATTCTATGGAACATTCAGGTCTTCGTATGGCAGATATGATGGCGGGAATAATTTCTAAGCTGTTGAAGGGGTTATGCGATTCCTTACGATACCAATCTCTTGATGAAAGCACCAACAAAAAGATTCTGGACGTAGGTTGGTTTTGCTTGAGTGAAGTTCAATTAGAGCTTTACAAAAAGCTATATCGTCTTATTTGCGAATGGCAACCAGCTTGGTACAAATCGTACTCTGGCATTTATTCTGATAATTTGGTTGTATTCAATGCTTTGCTTAATTTTATGAACCATTTTGAATCTGTCGAACAGATCCGGGCTGATATAGATATGCAGGGCGAATATTTTAATGCGTTTGCTTGTGAGCAGTTGGCAAGGTATTTTGAGCGGAGAAGATGCAAACTGCCCATTGAGCCTGTAATTCCCTTTGATGAAGAATCATATTTGAACTCAAGGGGTGGGAAGGCATATTTTGATTCGATGAACCAACTTCTTTTGCCGTTGCATGAAGGTTCTCAGACTTTTGATGTATTATTGGTTGGGGTGGATCAGAAATTCACTCCGATAATAACAATTCTAAAAGATGGAGAATCTGAGTGCTTTCGACTTCCAAATGAACTAAGTGAGTGGGTTTGTAGTGTTGTTGGAATGGCTGCCAGGGGGATGAACCTTTTCCCTACCAAAGTGACTTTTTCCAATATTAATGGAAGCTATTATGTGGATATACTTTGAATATAAGGCAATAAAGAGAAGAAAAGAAAAAAGCAAAGGAAGATAATGAAAAGAAATTCTATAACTTCCAGTTATATAAAAGGGAGTTGTTATCGAATCAACCATTTTTGAAACATACCATAAGGCTTCTAAATATGCAGGAGGTGGCATTATGGCAACCTGGAATCCATGGCACGGATGTAGAAAAGTAAGTCCGGGGTGTCTGAACTGCTATGTGTACCGCAGAGACGCCGAAGTTGGAAAAGACAGCAGCTTCATAGCCAGAACATCCAGCTTTGATCTGCCGGTAAAGCGGAATCGAAAAGGTATATATAAATTACAGCCGGACGAGGGGGCCGTGTATACTTGCATGACCTCAGACTTTTTTGTAGAAGAAGCGGATGAATGGCGGCCTGAAGCATGGAAGATGATTCGGGAGAGGGATGACCTGCATTTTGTAATCATTACAAAACGAATCCATCGATTCCAGGTCGGACTTCCAAAAGACTGGGAAGAAGGATAGGACAATGTAACAATCTGCTGTACCTGTGAGAATCAGAATATGGCCGATTATCGGCTCCCCATTTTTCTGAATTTACCAATCAGACACCGGACGATCATTCATGAACCAATGCTGGAATGGATTGAGATTCGCAGATATCTGGCAACCGGATTAATTGAACAAGTTACTTGTGGCGGGGAGTCTGGCCCAGAGGCCAGGATTTGTGATTACGCATGGATCTTAGAAATCATGCAGCAGTGTGTGGAGTATGATATTCCTTTCTGGTTCAAACAGACAGGTGCTAAAGTCAAAAAAGGAAACCGTATTTATCATATTGAGCGGAAAGACCAGATGCACCAAGCGGAAAAGGCTGGGGTGAATTACAGATACGAAAGAAATATAATTAAATAGGAGATACAGGCTTGCATAAATTTAAGAGATAATCAAGTATCATGATACATAATAAAAATGACCGGCAGGATTGAACCTGACTGGTCATTCTTGTTAATTAGAGCTAGAAGGCTGTTATGATAGGGCGTTGGTAAGTAAACGTTATTTATCGTAATAGCCTTTATTTTATTCGTCCGGAACAAAGCGATTATGAGAAAATGACTGAGATGGTTGATAAATATGCAGATTTGATTCAGGAGCTGGAAACCTTACAGGGGCCACGGTTTAAAGTGTAAAAAGGGACAGAGGAGGTTAAATGGTGAATTTTTTGCGAATGGAGTTAAAAAAGATGCTTGGTATGACCCGATACAGCGAAGATGCAACATATATCGGAAGCTGCGGTTATGTGAGAGTAAATGAAGAAGTTCGTATGCGTCTGGAGTTTTCCAGATCTTCTACTACAACGTATGATGGAATTGTTATGACAATGTTTAACCGAAAAGAGGGAACGATTGATACCAATGCGTTGAAATTCCGGGATATCTGGGGTAGGAAGGCGGTCAGCAATCCCAATTTCAAGGAAGGGATTATCCCGCACATTTGGAAAACAAGGGGAAGGAATGGTATGTCTATAAGCCGAATCAGAAGGATTACCAGGTATTGGCGAATGAGATTGGTCAATATGTTGGACTGTTTCAGGAGGCAGAAATAACTCAGGGGCCGCAAATGAATATGTAAATCCGGAAATATGATAAGGCTTTGCTATGAAGGAGGTGATAGTGTTCATTGTGTGAATAGAAAAGAGCAGAATGTTATGATAGGGAGAGACTGATGAAAATCAGTGTCTTTTTTCTCTTGCAAGAGAGCCAAAAAGAAGGAGGCAGAGTTCCGGCCGGGAAAAGATATCTGACTCTTTTTTGAATGGATTTAGAGCAGAAAGCGATAGAAAGAGTGAAGATGGCGTCCGAGATGTCCCTAAGACTATACGGACGCCCCTTGGTTGTGACAGACAGTGGAGGGAAAGACAGCGCAGTCTGTAGGGAAATTGTCAGACGTGCCGGGATACCATTTGAGATTCACCACAACCTGACTACAGCAGATGCACCTCAGACCATTTACTATGTGAGAGATATTTTCCGCAAGCTGGAACTGGAAGGTATTACCTGCTGTGTGAATTATCCGATATACAAAGACCAGAGAGTTACCATGTGGTCGCTGATTCCCATGAAAAAGTTTCCGCCAACAAGGCTGCAGAGATATTGCTGCCAAATTTGTAAAGAGAACTCTTGCCGGGATCGATTTATTACTACCGGTGTGCGATGGGCGGAGAGTGTGAAGCGAAAGAATAACCGGGGCGTTTTTGAAAATTTTGTCTCGGATCCCAGTAAGAAGATTATCCTGAATAATGACAATGATGAGCAGCGCATGCTGTTTGAGAGTTGCACATTAAAGGGGAAAAGAATCTGTAATCCGATTGTGGACTGGCGGGACTCGGATGTGTGGGACTATATACGAAGCGAGCGCTTGGAGATTAATCCGCTTTATGATATGGGATTCTATCGGGTTGGCTGCTTAGGGTGTCCCATGGCAGGGAAAAACCGCTGGACAGAGTTTAGGCTATTCCCAACCTACCAGAGGGCGTATATAAGATCCTTTGGGAAGATGTTGGACGTTATCCATGCTGGCGGAGGAAAGACGAAGTGGAAAACAGCGGAGGCTGTATTCTCATGGTGGATGGAGGAAGAGAACATTGAGGGGCAGATGAGTTTGTTTGATATGCCGGAGTGGAAAATTGAAAATAAAGCATAGAAAAAGATAAGAGCTGCAGTGTCAGCCCCATCGGAGTGCAGGCCGGAGAACTGGCGAAGTGGACTCCGGTGGATACATAGGAATGGGAAGGTAAATACTGAGATATCTAATAATCATGTAGAAGAAGCAGAATCTCGATGAAAAGAGGACAAAATATAAGTTATGAAGTGCTCTCTTTTCTGGTATTATTATCTGGAGTAAACTATAGTTTGGTTCTATACAGTCATATAATTATTGATGCGAAGTATATCTCAAATTATATTAAAATATGCGAAAACATATACAAAGCTGTTATTTTTCGGTATAATAGAATGGAATATAATGGGGGTGTTTGTTTTGGCAGAAACTAATATAAATGAACCGTGGGTGTCTACGAAAGAAATATCTGAGCATTTAGGTGTAACAATAGAAACAGTGCGCAAATGGATAAAGGCAAAAGCAATACCTTGCTCCCGAATGGGCAAGCTTTGGAAATTTAAAAAGTCGGAGGTAGATGAGTGGGTCAAATCCGGCGGAGCTGCGGAGGAAAGAAATGATTAAAATAGAGATTCAAGAAAAAGATGGAAAAATATTTTGTCCCCTAAAGCAAGACTGGTATATAGCAACGCCAGAGGAAAAGGTGCGTCAGAGGTATATTAGAACATTAGTTAATGATTATGGTTATTCTCTCGAACAAATGGCACAGGAGAAAAAAGTTACTAATTCTCAACGTGGACAAGGTGCTGCACGAGCTGATATTATTGTTTGGAAAAGCGAGGAAGAAAAGATACAAAATAAAAGTGCGTTTATTGTTGTTGAATGTAAAGCGGAGAGTGTGCGTATTCATGAAGAGGATTATTACCAAGGTTTCAATTATGCTTCATGGGCAGGAGCAAGTTTTTTTGTAACTACCAATGAGAAAGAAACAAAATATTTTAATGTTGATAAAAACTATATTCCTAAAGAACTTATCGAAGTTGTCGCGTTACCTACAGCGATGGAAGCTGTGAGCGAAAAGAAAATAAAAGAATTATTAAATAAAACAAAAACCTTTACTCGAGATGAGTTTACAAAAACGTTGAGAGCTTGTCATAATATTATCCGCAACAATGATAAACTGTCTCCAGAAGCCGCATTTGATGAGATTAGCAAAATTCTCTTTATGAAAATCAAGTATGAACGAGAACAAAAGGGCACAAAGGTTTTTACAAAAGCACAGTTTGTTAAAGATAATGAAAATCACGAGAAAAATTATCGCCCTATCTTAAAAGGAACACCGAAGGATATGCCTTATATGCAATGGATGTTCGAGCAGACTAAAGAAGAGTTTAGAGAAGATCGTATTTTTGAAGAAATAGAGACCATCAAAATTCGTCAAAATAGCTTTGAACAAATTCTTGAGAAGCTTGAAACCTATAATCTTTCGGATACGCAAGATGATGTTAAGGGCATTGCCTTTGAACAATTTTTAGGAACCACTTTTCGCGGAGAACTTGGGCAATTTTTCACTCCTCGAACAATTGTTGACTTTATGACGCATATCCTCGATCCAATGGAGGGGGAGACGATATGCGATCCAACGTGTGGAAGCGGTGGCTTTTTAATTAAAGCTTTTGAGTATGTTAGAGAAAAAATAGAAAATGATATAAAAGCTGCTAAGGATGAATTGCGTCAAGCTATAGAGGGGGAAGATTATGAAACGAAAAGCGAACAAGAACAACTTAGCATAAATGAAAAAATAGAAGCAATGCAAAGTGTGCTTAATGAAGAACTTAATACGCAACAAGAAAATAGTCGTATGTATAAGCTTTCCCATAATTGTATTTATGGAACTGATGCTAATCCTCGTATGGCACGAACTTCGAAGATGAATATGATTATGCATGGTGATGGTCACGGTGGAGTACATCATCATGATGGATTGTTGAATGTAAATGGCATTTTTGAAGAGCGTTTTGATGTGATTTTAACTAATCCTCCATTTGGGGCAAGAATTGACAAAGAACAAAAAATTTCTGAAGCTGATAAATTTTCAGATGAAGAACTCATTACTAAGTATCGACAAAAATATGGTGCGGCCTATGATGAAGCATTAAAACAAGTAAACAATAACATTGGAAAATCATTGCTAAAGTTATTTGATGTAGGCGCTATGTCTGGGTTAACTGAAGTTTTGTTTATGGAGAGATGTTTGCGTCTGTTGAAAAAGGGAGGGCGTATGGGTATGGTGCTCCCTGAAGGAGTACTAAATACCTCTAACTTGCAAAAAGTCCGTGAATATATCGAGGGTAAAGCGAAGCTTATTTTAATATGCTCTATTCCTCAAGATGTGTTTATTGCCGCTGGTGCGACTGTAAAGCCTAGTTTGGTATTTTTTAAACGATTTACGCAAGAAGAAGAAGAAGAATATGCGGAGGTTACCCAAAAGGCGCGCGGACAGATTAGAGCAATCTATAATGATGAAATTGTAGCTTTAAAGGCTGAGCTATCTTCACTTAATGAAAAAATAGCAGATAAACAAGCAAAAAAGACAGAAATTCGTATGAAAATACGAGATATAAATAAGCGCCTTACTGTTATCGAAAATGCTATTATTGAAGAGGCAAAACCACAAATTAAAGAATATTTTGACTATCAAATTCCTATTGCTAAGGTTGAGGATGCAGGTATAACCTCCACAGGTGCGGTGTCTAGCCACAATCAGTTAAAACCTTTGCAGGAGGAATATAAAGCATATCGACACAATAATCAGCTGTGGCAAGAGAACCATAGCTCAATTTCCTATACCATAAAAAAGGATGGTAGACTTTATCGTATTTTGGATGGTAAGGAGGAAGAACTGAAATGGTAGACGAAAAAAGTCTTTTATCTACTGTGCGATTTTTAGAATTAGAAAAATGGAGCGTAGATTTATCAACACATAGTCTTTTTGCTATCGAGAAAATGCAAAAACTTTCAAAAATAATGAAACGTGTAAAAGATGCGATTATAGTAGAGGATACAAAAAAATATAAAAGGATAACTGTAAAGCTGTATGGAAATGGAGTTGTTGAGAGAGATAAAGCTTATGGTAAAGATATCGGAACAAAGAGACAGTTTAAAGCTAAGGCAGGTCAATTGATAATTTCAAGAATAGATGCACGTAATGGTGCGTTTGGGATTGTTCCAGATGAGTTAGACGGTGCTATTGTCACAAATGATTTTTGGCTTTTCGATGTGTTTGGAGCAGATATAAGGTTTTTGATTTTAGTTTTATCATCGCCTCGATTTCAGTCATATTGGCAATGTAAAAGTAATGGAACGACAAACCGCCAACGAGTTGATGAAAAAGATTTTATGAGTTGTAAAATACCAGTGATTGATATTAGAAAACAAAATGAACTTGTTAAGAAATATGAAGATAAAATTTTACAGGCCAAGGCATGTGAGACAGAAATAGAGTTTTTAGAGGCGAAAGTAGAAGAGTACTTGTTTAATATGTTAGGGATTGTAATTAAACAAAATACTGATATTGTCCCTTCTAATTTTCTTAAAACTACAAGATTTAAAGAAATTATGCAATGGGGATATGAAAAGAATGCTATTTCTTTTCCATATAGTTTTGTTAAAAATAGGGCTTTTTCTTTTTTTGATATGCCCAAATGGTGCATATCTTTAGTTAGGGGGAAAAGCCCTAAATATGCAGAAGCAAGTGCATTTAGTATTCTAAATCAAAAGTGTAATCGTTGGGATGAGATTGATTTGTCTTATGCAAAGTCTGTTGATTCTGCGTGGATAGAAGGGATCGAAAAAGGACTTTTTACTAAAATCAATGACATTTTAATCAATTCTACTGGAGAAGGCACGCTTGGTAGGGCAAGTCTAATAAAAGAGGAACAACATACGGGGTTGTTATTTGATAGTCATATTATGTCATTGAGGGTAAACGAAGATTTTGTTAATCCTCAATTGCTTGTTTACTTAATAAATAGTAGCTTTGGTCAAAAACAAATTGAAATTTTAAAAGGAGCACAAGCAACAAAACAGACAGAACTAGGAGTGGAGAATATGAAAAAGATAGTTTTTCCGCTGCCTGAAAAATCTGTACAAAATGAAATTGTTGGTCATATTACTGAAATAAAAGATCAAATTAATGTTCTTCGCCAAAAGTCAGATAGTTTGTGTAGTATTGCAAAAAAAGAGTTTGAAGACGTTATTTTTGGCAAATAAATTTAGGTGATGTTTTGGTACATAGATTGAAATATGCGTATTTCTGTTTTTAAGTTAGAAAATATAGTTTATTACATTTGGGAGAAAGCATATATTTTTAAAATAATAGAGGCCAATCGGGAGGAAAAAATAGTCAGGAAATAATTTGCATAGATAATATCAGGTGACATCACGATTGTAGATTCGAGGATTTACCTGTAAACGATTAATTGATGAAGATTAATGGTAACAAGGATTACCGCATACAAAAGGAAGCCACCTATGAATAGTATAGTTTATGTTGGAATGGATGTCCATAAGGAAAGTTACACAGTTTGCAGCTATAGCTTTGACACGGATAAGGTAATGTATCAACAAAAGCTGCCATCTGATTATAAGCTGATTCTGAAATATCTGGAGCAATTAAGAAAAAAGTTTTCAGATGATACAGAAAAATAGATATTGAGTAAGATGTTTTGTAATGGTTTTGGTGTTTTTGTAATGCATTTTTTTCTTAACAAAGCAGTAATTGTGGTACAGCCTGATGCACAATTACTGCTTTGTTTAAAATATTTGCTATCAGATGAAAATAAGGTCCTGTTTCATTGTAGAATATGTTGGTATATTCAACAATGAAAGGAGACCAGATGATGAAAATGAAAGAAGAACGGCAGGTTCTAAAAATCCCTGCAGTTTCTCCCATAGGGAAAATTACAGAAGAAAAGAAACAAACGCTTTGCGTGGCAGCATATTGTAGGGTTAGCACAGAACTGGATCAACAAGCTGGTAGTTACGCAAGGCAGATGTCTTACTATCGGGAAAAGATTGACAAAAAGGAAGGGTGGATTTTAGCGGGTATCTATGCCGATGAAGGTGTTAGTGGTACGGCAAAGAAAAGAAGAGATGGCTTCCTACAAATGATTCAAGATTGTGAGGATGGAAAGATAGATCTGATTTTGACAAAGTCTATTAGTCGCTTTGCGAGGAATACAGTTGACCTTCTTACTACAATACGCAATCTGAAAAGTAGGAACATTGCAGTGTATTTTGAAAAGGAGCAGATCAATACGTTGGATGGAGCTGGTGAGATTTTGCTCACCATTCTCAGCAGTCAAGCACAGGAGGAAAGCCGGAATACCAGTGAAAATATTCGCTGGAGTATTCGGCAGAAGTTTGAGAAGGGAGAGCTGATGGTCAACCATAATCATTTTATGGGGTATACCAAAGATACAAATGGGCAGCTCCTAATTGTTCCAGAAGAAGCTGAAATCGTGCGAAATGTTTTCCACTTGTATTTAATCGGTCATAGCTGTGCCTTTATTGCAAGATATCTAGAACAACATGGAATGAAAACGGTAATGGGAAAAAATAAATGGTGTGCTACGGTGATTGAGAAAATGCTCTCAAATGAAAAATATCTAGGAGCCGCCTTGCTGCAAAAGACATATACTGTGGACTATTTGACAAAACAGAGATCAAAAAATAATGGAGAACTCTCTAAATATTTTATTAAAAACAATCATTCACCTATTGTATCAGAAGAAATATTCTATGATGTTCAAAATGAAAAACTCAGTCGCAGTTATTATAGACGAAAAGATGCAGGACGTCCGTCCCAATATCCAATCACAATGAAGCTAATATGCGACTGTTGTGGAGACCATTATCTACGGGTGAGAAGAAAAGGGGATAGAAAAGAACACATTGTCTGGCGATGCAAGAGCCGCATATTGCATGGGGACAGATATTGCACAAAGCTGTCTACCATCCCGGAAACGGATTTGCATAAAGCTATATGGGGAGCATATTCTCGTATATTACATATAAAGCACTGTTCTGACCAAGTAGAGTTAGGGCAAATTGCAGATCAGATGGCAGATCGAAAGAAAATGATCTTTAGGGCTATTCAAGAAAATGTGCAAGGATTTTGGGTATGGAATGATTTAATGGCATATTATGCAAATGTCAAGAATGAATATGATGAATTGAGTGAGCTCTTGCTTAGAAAATTCCTAGAGAGGGAGGAATCAATGTTTATTCGGTGTCCTTTCAAGCATATGAAAGCATATTCGAATTACAATAAGTATGAAGATGAATTGGTCAACCTTTATGTGGAACGTATATGGACGGTGGCATCAAATGAAGTTATAATATTGTTTAAGAACGGAAGTATGGTAAGAGAGAAATGGGATTACTAAAGGTGGTTTATTATCAGTTGATAACAGTGAAACAGATGTAAATCATAAAAGGCGAGCATATTAAACATATTTTTGAAGAGGGCGAGTTAGGTGAACAGTCACTTGTTCGGAAATTCATGGTTTCTGACCATGAAAAGTGGGGAAACTATGTACGCGAACTTAGAGAATATTTAATTAGCGCAGAGAGATTTTATACCTATGATATTTGGAAGAAATAAAGATTGAGGAAAAGAAATTATGACAAACAAGAAGAAAGAGATTACAATCCACAGTTCAGCCGCAGAGTATTTAACTTATGTAGCATCTACAGGTAGTAATTCAGATAGTTTTGAGATGCGTTATGAGGACGAGAACATCTGGCTGACGCAGAAAATGATGGCAACCTTATATGATGTTTCTGTATCAGCAATCAATCAGCACCTTAAAAGGATATTTGAAGATAATGAGCTGGTAGAAGAATCAGTTATTAAGAAATACTTAATAACTGCCTCGGATGGTAAATCCTACAGTGCGAAACATTATAACTTACAGGTAATCATTGCCGTTGGCTTTAAAGTGAACAACGACCGTGCCGTAAGATTCCGCAAATGGGCTGGTCAGATTGTCAAGGATTATACAATTCAGGGCTGGACGATGGACAAAGAGCGTCTGAAAAAAGGGCATATGTTCACCGATGAATATTTTGAACGACAGCTGGAAAATATTCGTGAGATACGCCTATCTGAGCGCAAGTTTTATCAAAAGGTTACAGATCTCTATGCCACAGCGTTTGATTACGACAAAGATGCCAAGACTACCCGGCAGTTTTTCAAAATGGTACAGAATAAGATGCATTGGGCCGTACATCGGCATACGGCAGCGGAATTGATTGTAGAGCGTGCAAATGCTGAAAAAGACCATATGGGCCTGACAACATGGGAATCAGCACCGGATGGGAAAATCGTCAAAGCTGATGTTAGTGTTGCTAAGAACTACCTGAGCGAAAAGGAAATGTCCTATTTGGAAAGAATCGTTTCACTGTATCTTGACTATGCGGAGTTACAGGCGGAACGAAGAATACCGATGAGTATGGAAGACTGGGCTAAGCGTCTTGACGGATTTTTGGAGTTTAATGGGAACGAATTACTTATGGGACCGGGAAAAGTCAGTGCAGAACAGGCCAAGCTTCATGCAGAGACAGAGTTTGAAAAATATCGTATTGTTCAGGATCGATTATTTATGTCAGATTACGATAAGTATTTGTTAGAATTAGAATATCAAGCAGAGCAAAGTGATGAGTAAAGTTGATTATATCGTTTCCGCTGGGGGAGGAGTATAACTTCCTGCCATCATTATTATCCACTCAACAAATGGTGAGGTTTATGTGGAATTATGTCGAAAAAAGACATACCTTCTGGTCCGATGGAAAAAGAAGAAAAATTCGTAGTATCATAAGAAGATTTCTGGTATAATACTACTAGGAAGGTGGAGGTGGAAATCTTGAAGAAAGATGCGATAAAGTTAGCAAAACAGGTTGCCGGAACCATGGCGATTGAAGGAATGAAGTTGAAACAGTCAGAGTATAATCAGCTTTTGCGTTGTGCTAATGGTCAACAATCAACTTCGGCAACGATAAAGAAGGTTATTAGGCAATATACGGTCAAATAGGTGAAAAGATGGAACAATATTATTATAAGTACGAACAGGATAGCGTACTTTTCCCTTTAAGCAGCCCATAAACTTGATACGCGTACTATGAGCAAAAAGGTCGGCATAATGGATAAGGCTTTGATGAAACTATCCGACTACGGCATTGAAATTCAAGAAAACATTTAAAACAATCCATCATACTTTATTGAGTATAAGATACATTATGGCAGATTCCGGCTTGTGGAATTGGAAAATTTCAAACAGGCTCTTCCACAGATATGAGACAGATAAAAAGGGATAAAAAAGATAAAATAAGTGCTGACCGAAAAAAGTAAACGGTTAGCCTTTTTTAATGAAATAAATTGCATTCTTGGGACAAGCAATAAAAATTTATCTGAGCCGGTCTGTGCTCCCTCTTCTGAGCCGGTCTGTGATCCCTCTTCTGGGCAGGACTGTGATCCCTCCCCGAAGCAAGACTGTAATCCTTCCCAAGTGTTGAAGAATTTGGAATTTTGTTTTCTTTATACGCGTAACAGTAAATATTTCCATTTTTCTAGAACTTCGACATTAGCCGGGATTAAATAAGGATCCTTTCGCGTATATGGTAAGAATATGCTAGTATATGCATTGCATCCCTCCTGAAAGAGTGGTACAATAAAACAATACCCATCATGAGCAGGGTGGGTATTGTTTTTAGAAATTACTGTTTTCTCAGGAAATGCCGGACGGATTATGCTTGGCTGATAAAGAATATCGGGTGCAAGAGATGTTATTTTAAACTGGAGGACAAGGATGGGAAAAAGGGATGAGTTGAATGAATTGATTTACGAGTACTATGAGTCTCGTATTCTCTTTGGTATATACAAGTACGGCGAACAATTGAAGTCGGTACCACAAATTTGCACTTTGTTCAGGGTGGCCCGGAATACCGTACAAATTGCGTTTAGCAGGCTGGAAGAGAATGGATATATAAAAACAGAAAAGCGGAAAGTTGCCAGGGTTGTTTATCAGGGATCGGAAGAACTGTTTAGGGAAAATGTTGTAACGTATTTTGCTCTGCGCAGGGAGGGGATCCAGGACGTTCAATTTAATGGTAATTTAGTGTTTTCATCAATATGGGAAAAGGGTATACAGAATTTAAAACAGGATTTGCAGAAAAACCCCGGTGGGACGAAGACAGCGGGCCAAGCCGCATCAGAGCCAATCAGGCTGTATGTGGACGTTTTGAATACATTTCATAATGAGTTATTGCTTGGCCTTTTTTGGCAGAACATGCGTTATATCAGTTATTTCTATCCCCCTAGAAATGATAGGAAGGCGAATTATGCAGTGGAAGATTTATTATCAGCGGAAAATGCAAACCGCCTAAAAGAAGAAACAGATGCCTATTATTATAATATCTATTTGGGTATTATGGAGTTTATTGACTTAAATCGTGAAACGTATCATCTGGAGCATGAGACTCAGATTCCGTTTATATGGACAATTTACCGGAAGCGGCCGCAGGTTCGTTATACGCTGGCCTCCACCATTATCCGTGAGATTCTGTGGGATGTTTATCCGGTTGGAAGCTATCTGCCCTCGCTGCCCAAGATGGCGGAGCGGTATCATGTTTCCTTAATTACAGTACGCCGGACTTTGGATGTATTGAACTCACTTGGGGTGACCAGGACTTATATGGGGATTGGGACAAAGGTCTGTCTGGAATCAGTTGACATTGATATCATGGGCAGACCTGAAATCCGGGAAAACCTGCGCCTTCATGGAGAGGCAATGCAGATACTGGCTTTGACGGTCCGCAATGTGACTCACTATACATTGGAATCGGTTAAAAGAGAGAGGAGGAAGGAACTGTTACAGACAATAAGAATGCTTCATGATAAAAATAACAGTATACTTTGTATAGATGTTCTTCTGAATTTCATCTCCAGCGAATGCCCTTCCGCGTCTTTGCGGGAGATTTACGGTAAATTGAGGGAGCTTGTAGCCTGGGGGTATATTTTTTCGGCTGTATTAATGGCAGCCGGGCAGATGGAAGCCAATTCGGATGATTTGATCTGCCGGATGGAGGATGCTCTGCAAACTGACAATTCAGAAGTGTTTGCCGGACTTTGGCAGTTGTTTGTTGAGGAGAGGCTTAATTCCTTCTATAAAAAGTTCCCTTTGTGGAATGCACAAGGGGATCGATTCTCGCCATGACAGCCAATGGGTTTTATGAATGAGGCATTGGCGGCAGGAATGCACTGCCATATTGGGAAAACGATTGATATAGACGTGCTTTATAGAACCATGTCTGAACTGTTAAGACAGTGATATCATATCATTACCGGGAGGGTATTATGTTGGGACATATACAGAATATGAAATTAAGGGCCAGACTGCTGTTATCATATGCAGTCATCATCATCATATGCCTGGCGGCAAGTATCACAGCGCTGTTTATGCTGAATAGAATCGGTAATAACCTGTCTTCCTTTTACAACAATAATTATACCGTTACGGTTCATGTGTGGATGGCAAAGAGGGAAATGCAGGCTGCGCGTGCGGATCTCCTGAATGCCATATTAGATTCGGACGTGGACGATAATGAGAACGTGGAAAAAGCAAACAGGCATCTTGGTAATATGCGTGCGGCATTCCCTGTGATCCGGAAGTCATTTAAGGGGGATATTGCATTGGTGGATCAGGTTGATTCTTTCTTAGAGCAGGCTATCGTATACCGTGACCAGGTGTTTGAACTGATGGAATCAGATCAACGTGGGGAAGCTTATGAGGTCATGAAATTAAATTATATCCCGCTTCTGGACCAGATGTCGGATACGCTTCAGGAAATAGCAGATGTAGCAGGCCGGAATGCGAAGCTTATGGTGGAAGAAGGGGAGCAAGCGCGGACAGCTGCAATTGTTATAGTGATTGTAATTATGGTATTAAGTATTGTGTCGGCATTATTGTTTGGGCTTTATATATCCAATGGTATTCTCAGGCCTGTCAATGAAATCCAGCATGCCGCCCAAAAGCTGGCCGGAGGAGAACTTGATGGAGCATTTGTCGCCTATACATCAGAAGACGAATTGGGTAAAATGTCGGACAGCATACGCGATTTAATCAGCTACCAGCATACGATCATTGAGGATATCAGCGATATCCTTGGTTCCATGGCACAAGGGAATTTCAGGGTTCAATCGAAAGCGAGAGAATATTACAGGGGTCAGTATAACCGTATCTTAATTTCCATGAGGGAGCTGCGCGATAACCTTGACAGTATTCTTTTGCAGATCGGCCATTCGGCAAAACAGGTTGCAGACGGCAGCGAACAAGTATCTGCCGGAGCGCAGGCGCTTGCCCTGGGGGCGGCGGAACAGGCCGGATCGGTTGAAGAACTTGCAGCAGCCGTACATAATATATCTGAACGTGTAAATGAAACAGCGGAAAATGCGGGTGATGCACGTGTTCAGACAGATCAGGCAGGTATACAGGTTTCCATGAGCAGTAAAAAGATGCAGGAAATGATTGATGCAATGAAAGTAATCAGTGAAAAGTCCAGTCAGATTTCTAAAATCATAAAAACAATTGAGGACATTGCATTTCAAACAAATATTCTGGCTTTAAATGCTTCTGTGGAAGCGGCGAGAGTAGGTAAGGCCGGGGAGGGATTTGCGGTAGTCGCAAAAGAGATCCGTAATCTGGCGGACAGAACATCGGAAGCATCTAAAAATACAACGGTGTTAATTAAGGAATCAGCGGCTGCGGTTGAAGAAGGAGAAAGAGCAGCCTGTGCAACAGCAGGCTCGCTGGCACAGGTGGTAAAAAGTACAAAACAGGTGATAATGACAGTGGATAAGATAGCTGCCGCAACCAACTATCAAAGCGAATCCGTTTTACAGATTACAGCAGAAGTAGGACAGATATCGGATGTGGTGCAGAGTAACTCCGCAACGTCAGAAGAATTGGCTGCCGCCAGTGAAGAACTTTCCTCACAGGCGCAGGTATTGGAAGAACTGGCTGAACGGTTTGAATTGTATGGATGAGCCCTGTATACTCTTTTCCGTAAAGTTCCCTCTGGCATTTGCAGGATAATAGATTCTGGTCAAATGCTTGTACGATGAAGTGCATCTGGACCAGCGGAACATTCCAGAGAATGGAGGACGTTATGAAAAGAGGAAATAAAAACCGGGCGATTGCTTTTGTCATAGCGACATTAGCCGTTTTATCACTTGCGGTCTGCGTCTATATGAAACAGCTCACCAAAGCAACTGACGCCTCGGTGGTAGCTTCGATGCAGGAACTATCCAAACACGATATGCAGAACATTCAAAGTGAACTGGAAAACTCGTGGGATTCCCTGTCTGCAGTTTATACCAGAACGCAGACCAGCCAATGCGCTAATATTCAGGAGGTTTGCAATCGCTTGAATTTGGAGCAGATTTCCAATATATTCAATACAATTTATTTGGTGGATTCTGATGGAAATACATACTCCGGCTCAAATGTAATAAAAAATGAAAAGGACAAGGAGTATGTATTGTCACTCTTTTCCGATCAAGATAAAATTGTTATGCGCTATGACAATTTGGACGTTTTGGAAACGATCACAGAAAGTCTTGTGTATGGAGTTCGGTGTGAGCCCTTTCAGGTGGACAGTATTCAGTTTATTGGAATCATCGGCTTTTCAAAAATCAGTCTGATGGCGGAGCGCCTGAAAATAGACAGCTTTGACGGGCGTGGCTATACCGGAATTATTGACATAGACGGAAATTACGTTGTCAACCGGGACCGCAGCGCGGGAATAGGGAAAATCGACAACTATTTTGAACAGCTGCAAAATCGTGCGGGTCTGTCGAAAAAGGAAATTTCGGATATTATCGCCCGGATAGGGCAGGAAGAAGAGTTTCTATTGCACTTTAATTATATAGATCAGGGAGCACAGGTGGTATCCTTTATTCCGATGCCCGGTACGACATGGAGTATCGTTCTCACAGTTCCACAGGAGGTGTTCCGCGAACAGACTCAGCAGTTTGTACTCATGACAGTTGTGATGCTTGCGGTGGTTGTGATCGTTTTGTGCTTAATGATGTTTGCGATTGTCCGCATCTCTCTGATTTCCGCAACCGCAAGAGCGGAAGCAAAATCCCGCGGCGAGTTCCTTTCAAACATGAGTCACGAGATACGCACGCCTCTTAACGGAATCATCGGCCTGATCCATCTGATGCAGCAGAACATTGGGGATCATGAACGGATGACAGGATATCTTAGAAAATCTGATTCAACTGCAAAATACCTGCTTTCACTTGTCAACGATATTCTGGATATGTCAAAGCTTCAATCTGACAAAATGGTGTTGGTGCCAAAGCCGTTTTCTGTTGACGAGCTGGTTTCCACGACTGAGTCTCTGATGCGCAGCCGTATGGAGGATAAGGGGATTGACTTTCGGGTCGAAACAAGTATTATCTGTTCCAATCTTATTGGAGATGATATGAGGATTGAACAGATCCTGGTCAATATTTTGGGAAATGCGGTTAAATTTACTCCAAAGGGTGGCCGCGTCATTATGCGGGTACTCCAGTCGGCCGAAGGTGAAAGGATATTGACAACCTATCAGGTAGAAGACACCGGCTGCGGCATGAGCGAAGAGTTTCAACAAAAGATATTTGATCCGTTTAGCCAGGAGCACAGCGGTATTTCACAGGGGAGCCAGGGCACCGGTCTTGGTATGTCCATCAGTTCTCTGCTGGCGAAGCAAATGGGAGGCACGCTGTCTGTGACAAGCCGGCTTGGCAAAGGAAGCTGCTTTACCTTGTCTTTAGTGTCAGAGACTGCCCCGGAGGATTTTGGCAGTGCTGCCGCGGCAGACATCGTACACCTGGACCATGAAAACGAGAGAAAACTGCATATTCTGGTAGCTGAGGATAATGACTTAAATGCGGAAATCCTTATGGAAATTTTGGATACATCGGGTTTCACCGCAGTGCGGGCCGCAGATGGAGGCGAGGTAGTTGAACTGTTTGAAAAGTCCTCTCAATATGAGTTCGGGCTTATCCTGATGGATGTGCAAATGCCTGTGCGAAATGGCTATGAGGCGACAAAGCTCATCCGCAGGCTGAATCGTCCTGACGCCAAGACGGTTATTATTTATGCGTGTACAGCCAATACGTTTAGGGAGGATCAGGACCGGGCGAGGGAAGCTGGAATGGACGGTTTTATTGCAAAACCAATTGATGTAAGTAAGATGATGCAGAAGCTTGGAGCAGTAAAATAGAGGGGAGAAAAAATGAAAGATTGGATACGGATTGTCACGGGGGGAATAATCGTTGTTATGTTTTTAGGTGCGCTTACCGGATGCAAAACACAGGAAGCAGCCAAGAAGCAGATCACACTGAGAGTAAAAATCCCTCCGCTGACCGTGGCCAACGCCGACACAGGCATTACCGATTCTTATGAAGTATTAAGCAAGGCAGGCCAGGAGTTTGCCGCCCAGTACACGGAATGCGATGTCACGGTGGAGGTTGTGAAGTTCGGCTACACGGAGGAGGACGAATATATTACCGGATGCTTTGATACGGATGATGCAGCGGACATTCTGCTTGAAGGCTACTTTAACATGTCGGGATATATACATACAGGCCGTGTGGTGCCGCTGGACGACATTATCACGGAGGAAATGCGGGCAGATGTTGATGATATGCTCTGGAAAATGAGCCAGGTGGAAGGCAAGACCTATATGCTGCCTTACTACAGCCTTCAAAACACGCTGATTTATAACCGGGATCTGTTCCGTCAATGCGGACTGGCGGAGTACGTTGGAGAGGATGGCACGATACAGAACTGGACACCGGAGGAATGGGAGTATATTCTCTCCACATTGGCTGCAGGGCTGCCTGAGATGACCTATCCCATGTTGATGTATGCCAAGAACGACCAGGGAGATACGCATATCATGACTTTACTGCGCAGCAAGGGGAGTCCGTTCTTTGATGAAAATGGACGTTTTAATCTCAATACAAAAGAGGGGATTGCCGCCCTGCAGTGGATCGCGGATTCCTACCAAAAGGGTTATTTCCCAGCCGGTTGTGAAAATATGGAGATTGTTGACTGCAGTGATCTGTTTACAAATAACCAGCTTGCTATCTACATGGCAAACAGCGCCACATTGCCTGGTATGGACAGGAGTTCAACAGGGGTTGCCAATTTTCCCAGCCTGAATGGGAACGGATATAATACATCGTTTGTCACCGGCTTTGAGATTTTTGACAATGGGGACCAGGAGAAGGTTCAGGCCGCCAAGGATTTCCTGCGTTATTTTATGTCCACTGAGGAACTCATGAATTATGCGCAGGTTGGTATCCCCGCCAGCAACGCCACAGCAGAGCGTGTAAGCCAGTACATTTTTATGCAGGAGGCATATACCGCCAACGCAGGCAACACGGTGGACTTCACCGCAAACAATCCAAACTGGCGCGGTGTGCGCGATGTATTTTATACACATATCCATGAACTGCTTGTTGGAACCAAAACACCCCAGGAGGTAGCCGAGGCGCTTGATAAGGAGTGTAATGCGGCAATTGAGACAGGTTGGAAAACTAGTAAGCTGCATCAGTAGGACGGGGCGGACGGAGGGAAAGACACTTATGGAGAGAAAATCACCTTGACGCCGTTTAACCGGGGTGGATATCGGGCATGCCCGGAATCAGGAGAATGGAGGAACAGACATGAAGGAAACAAAGCTGGATAAGCAGAAAAAGAACCTTGTAAAACTTGGTGTAATGGAGGAATCAGATACGCTGATTGATTTTTTACAGGCCAATTACATTGAGCGCCTAATAGGAAAATTGGGCCAATGGAAGAAGGGATGGGCATATTTTACGGAGGAACGACTGATCGTGACAACCGGATTATTGGAAGAAAATATTGTGATTCCCTATAAAAATATCCAAAAATTGGAGAAATGCTCACAGACTTTTATGCCCATCGGAATTGCCATTACTTATGAGAACAAGGAGAGCGGTGAAATCATAACTGATAAAATTTCCATGATGAAGCGGGATAAATGGATGGCTTTTATGGAGGAACACTGTAAAACAATATGACAAACAATAAAGCGATAGTGGAGAACCAAATTATGGCACTTAATCTTGTAGGATTGAATGTTTCAACAGGTAGATGAAGAAAACTGTAATGGATTGGGTATTCCGAAAGTCAGGAGTTTTGGCATTGGTTTACGGTGACAATGCTGGCAAATACGAGGATATAATCACTTCTCTGCCTGCTGATATGCGAAAGAAAATGACTACTAATGACGGAATGTTTTTCCTGCTGACAGATGAAACAGCGGAGCATATAGCTGAGTTGGTCTGCGCAAAGGTTACCGTGCATAAGTCGGCTTCATAGCAACAAAAGAAAGAATAATGGTTAAAATGAGGTCAAAAGCATTTGCTGGCGGCCTCATTTTTTAGCATTATTACCGGGGAAAACCAGAGGAGTAATGTCAAAGCATAAGGCCTCCTTTTCAGCATGTACAAAAAAAGATCATTATTAGATACCGGTATAAAATGGAAATCCCATCTGATATGTCCTGGAAAAGGAATGTTTATCATGGTATAATTTATTACAGTTAACCAATTGTATGCTATTTTGAGAAATTAAAGATGGTCTATCACTGTTTTATTAATAAGCTATAATGGGTGGGAGGTTTTATCATGGATTGGAGAACTTTGTTTAATGAGAATATATTATGTGGCGCAGAGGATTATATTCACAGTAATTCTGTCCATGATTTGCATACAGATGATAATCATATTGTAGCAATAGTGGCCGGGCCCGATAACTTTAAAGTGGAAATTGAATTGGATGGAGATGCCTCCCCTAAAATGCAATGCACTTGCCCTGATGCAAAAGCCGGAGCCAATTGTAAACATATGGCGGCTGTTTTACTGACTTGGGATCAGGATATGATTAAAAAGGCTAAGATGAGCCTAGAGCTTTCCTGTGAAATAGATGATGTGCTTACTTATGCGGTTGTACATAATGGAGCGCATATCGTAAGGGATATCTGTGTAAAAAATGGTTCGGAAGCAGATATTGATCATCTTATGATTAAGATAGATTCCAACAATGAACTGGTTGAATTGTTCGAGATTGGAATCGAAAAGATTAAACCAGGAGAAGAACTGCATTTCAGAAACCTTAAAGTAAGTATTAATACCGAATATCTTGCATCACTTACTGAGAGAAGTGCATGCAAACTAAAGGTAAGGGTTTGTCTTGGAGAAGAAGAACTGGCTTCAGAAACAAAAGAGATGATAGCGCTTGCTTTTGACCAGTGGCCTGGACTGCAATATACACCGGAACTGCTGGCTGCATTTGCAATGCCAAACCACCCGGTTGTCAGCAGTATGCTGCAGCTTGCTGCAAAATATCTGGATAAGTGGACAAAGGATCCCTCTCTTGCAGGGTACCAGTTTAATGATCCAAACAGAGTGAAAACCATGGCAGCTGCCGCTTATGCTGCAATCCAGCAGAAGAATATTACATATGCTGAACCGCCTTCAAGCTTTGAAGCATTTGGGCAGCGTATTCGTTTGGCTGATGCGGTATTGGATCAGCATATGGGAACATGTATGGACATGACGCTTTTGTATGTGGCATGTCTGGAGGCTATGGGATTGAATCCGGTTATGGTTATGATGAAAGGCCACATCTTTGCTGGTGTATGGCTCATAGAGGAATCTTTTTCAGATATGATCATGGATGATCCATCCCAGCTTGAGAAGAGAATGTCTAAGGGCATTCATGAAATGATCGTGGTGGAATGCACCGCCATGTGTTCAGGAAGAACAAAAAGTTTCGATGAGGCAATTGCTCTGGCTGAAGGTAATGTCTCTGCGTATAGCAGATTTGCATTTGTTATAGATGTATGCCGGGCTAGAAGTATGGGTATCAGGCCGCTTCCGGTTCGTATAAAAACAGATGCCGGATTTGAGGTAAGGCATGAGGACCGCAAGGATCAGGATGTTACAAATGCACCAGCTGCTATAGGAGATACTTTCAACCTTTCCCGTTCTCCAGACAAGGAAAAGGTTACAAAGCAAGCTCAGTGGGAACGCAAGCTTCTTGATATGAGTATGAGAAATATGCTTATTAATATGAGAATGACGAAGGCGGTCGTACCCCTTCTTTCCGCGGATATCAATACTCTGGAGGATGCGTTATCTGAGGGGGAAGAATTTCTGGTGCTGCCAAGACCGGCAGACATGTCTGTTTCGGGAGAGGAGGGAGTGCCGGTTGAGGCATTGGGAGAACTGGGACCATTTGCGGATTTTATAGCATTGGAAAGCAAACATAGGAGGCTCCATTCTTTATATACAGAAAAAGAACTTTTCAGCTGCCTGACTAAAATGTATCGTTCCGCAAAGACATCAATGGAGGAGAATGGCGCCAGTACGCTGTATCTGGCACTTGGACTTCTCAGATGGTTTGAGGGAAAAAGAGACGCTGTGCCAAGATATGCCCCTATTATCCTGGTACCGATTGATATTAACCGAAAGTCGGCAAGTAAAGGTTATGCATTGTGCATGAGGGACGAGGATGCGCAGATTAATATTACTTTGCTGGAGTTTTTGAAACAGAGTTTTGATATACAGATCCAGGGGCTTAATCCGGCGCCCATGGATGAACACGGACTGAATCTGCCGAAGATATTTGCAATAATACGACACGCAGTGATGAATCTTCCTATGTGGAATGTGGTGGAAGCAGGCTTTATTGGTAATTTTTCATTTTCCCAGTTTGTAATGTGGAATGATATTCATAGTAGGACGGAATTCCTTAATCACAATAAAATAGTCCGCAGCTTAATGATGGGAGCTGTGGACTGGGATTGTACAATTCCTTCCAGTGTTAACACGGATGAGGCGTATTTGCCGGTAACGGTTGACTCTTCACAGTTGAAGGCCATCAATATGGCAGCTGGCGGTGTCAGTTTTGTGCTGCATGGGCCGCCGGGAACGGGGAAGTCACAGACCATCACTGCAATGGTGGCAAATGCTTTGACAAAGGGAAAGACAGTGCTTTTTGTTGCAGAGAAAATGGCAGCATTGGAGGTTGTACAAAAGCGTCTTGCAGGGCTTGGAATACAGGATTTTTGTCTGGAGTTACATTCAAATAAGGCAACTAAAAAAGCTGTTCTTGATCAGTTAAGACGAGGTCTTGAAATTGGCGTCTGGGGAATACAGACAGATTACGATAAAAAGATTCAGGATATCCGTAAGATGAGGGCAAGTCTGGATGCCTATGCAAAAGCACTCCATAAGCAGAGGGCATTCGGTAAAAGCCTTCGCCAGCTTATGGATATATATGAGATGATACCAGAATTTGGTAAGGATATACGTTTTGATCATACATATGCGGGTTCACTGACTGAAAATGACTTGGATCATCATATTCACAGCCTAGAGAGACTGGTCGCGGCAGGAAAAGCCATTACTCATCCTCATAATCATCCGTTGTCATCAATCCGCCAAAATGAATACAGTCAGAAACTGAAATTTGATTTGGAAGATATTGTACGTGCCTATAAGTCCGCGCTTGAAACATTGAAGGCAGATGTAAACCTGTTTGCAAAACAGATGGAACTTAATTTGCCGGTATCGGAGGCTGAGTGGAGGGGGATTTGCAGTGATGCCCGCGGTGTGATTGCAGCGGAGGAGATTCCTTCATTTATAAGAAATGCAGATTCTATAGACAGGGAATTTGCGGATCCTAAGGTGTATCTGGAACGGAGTAGTGCGTTTGCTTCTCAAAAGGAGAACTTCTTAAGCCAGTGGAACGAGAATTTCCTAAAAATGGATATGAATATATTCCGTGATAAGTATGATCAGGCAAATAAAAAGTTCTTTGGCAAGGGGAAGGCACTTGCTGCGCTTACTGCGGAGATGCAGGCATATGCCTCGTTCC
Organism: Clostridium sp. FS41; assembly: GCF_000954015.1. Classification (NCBI taxonomy): domain Bacteria; kingdom Bacillati; phylum Bacillota; class Clostridia; order Eubacteriales; family Clostridiaceae; genus Clostridium; species Clostridium sp. FS41. The sequence goes on along the minus strand of NZ_JYHN01000046.1, from coordinate 187,021 downwards.
CGGTGCTGGCAGATAAGATTCCCGTATATTTGACAGATATTTCATTCTATCAGCAGGAAGCGGAAGCGGTTGAAGGCTTAAAGTCGCAATTGTCTTGTGAATGGAAAGAAATATTACAAGAGTATACAACAAATGCAGAATTGGAAGCCTATCAGGCTTTTGTAAAATGTCAGGTTCAGACATTGACCCAGTTTGCCGAACAGATCAGGAGACTGGAGGCGTCAGGAGAATTAAAGAGTTGTATCGATATTGCTAAGGCGGTGATTGCTGATCTTGATACGGTGAAAGAAAAGCAGACAGCGACAACAGAATTACTGAAGCTTGAATTCAGCGGAAATGATAAAGATTGGATGGAGAGCCGTTTGGATCTTTGCACAGGTATTCTTGAAAATGCATCATCCATCAAAGATTGGATTGTTTATAGACAGATTGTAATGGAATGCAGAGAACATGGGCTGGCGCCTGTTTGCGAGGCATATGAAGCGGGTATGCCCCATGAGCAGATCCTGGATGTCTATTTAAGATCTATTTACAGGACCATCATACTATCAGTTGTGGAAAACGAACCGGTGCTGAATGGATTTACCGGTACTGAATTTAATGAACGGATTATACAGTTTAAAAAGTTGGATCAGGAGTTTATGGATCTGACAAAGGAAGAGATGTTCTATAAACTCACACATCAGCTCCCTACCTCACAGGATTCTGTTCAGGTGAGCAAGGAATTAAATATATTACGAAGGGCCATCAGCAGCAATGGCAGGGGCGTGTCCATTCGGTCTTTGTTTGAACAGATACCCACGGTGCTCACAAGATTATGTCCATGTATGCTGATGAGCCCCATTTCAGTGGCGCAGTATCTGTCCGCAGAGAATGACCTGTTTGATATTGTTATATTTGATGAGGCCTCACAGTTACCTACCTGTAAAGCAGTTGGAGTGCTTGCCAGAGGCAAGGATGCAGTGATTGTCGGAGATCCCAATCAGATGCCGCCTACCAGTTTCTTTGCAGGAAATACTGTGGATGAAGATAACCTGGATATTGAAGATTTGGATAGTATTCTGGATGACTGTCTGGCTCTTGGTATGCCGCAGGCTCATCTGCATTGGCATTATCGAAGCAGACATGAAAGCTTGATTGCGTTCAGCAACCAGGAATTTTATGAGAGTTCCATGCTGACATTTCCATCAGTAAACGACAGGGTAAAACGAGTCAGACTGGTAAAAGCGGAGGGATTCTTTGACCGGGGAAAGGGGCGTGTCAATGAAGGTGAAGCAAGAGCTATTGTGGAGGAAATTAAGCGAAGATATAAAGATCCCGAATTGACAAATCAGACAGTAGGTGTTGTAACATTTAATATTAGTCAGCAGACATTGATTGAAGACCTGTTACAGGAAGAATATCAAAAAAATCCTGAATTTGATACTTGGGCAAATGTTGGCGAAGAAACAATGTTTGTTAAGAACCTTGAAAACGTTCAGGGTGATGAGAGAGATGTAATCTTATTTTCAGTTGCTTTTGGCCCGGATGCCAATGGAAAACTGTCATTAAACTTTGGTCCGCTGAATAAAGGCGGGGGATGGAAACGGCTAAATGTAGCTGTATCCCGTGCCAGAACTGAAATGGTTGTATTTACGACCATGACAGCGGATATGATCGACCTGAAACGTACGAAAGCTAAAGGTGTTGAGTCCCTCAGGAATTTCTTGGAGTTTGCCGAAAAGGGACGGCTGCAGGGGGAATACATTGAGACCAGAGTACAGAAGGACCAGGGAATCATGGAACATATTTGCCGGCAGATATCAGATGCCGGATTTAAGTATCAGAAGGCGGTGGGCCACTCTAAGTTTAAGGTAGATATTGCAGTGATTAATCCTTACAAGGAAGAAGAGTACCTGCTTGGGATTATGCTGGACGGTGACTCCTACAAACAGTCTGTGAATACAAAGGATCGGGAGGTTGCTCAAATAAGTGTCTTGCAGGGACTTGGCTGGAAGCTGCATCGTATCTGGACCATGGACTGGTGGGATAACCGGGAAAAAGAGATTGGCAAGCTGCTTCAGATTTTGGATCAGCAAAGGGCGGAAGCATATGAACAATATCAAGAATATCAAGAGTCTCATTTGGGCAAGGCGGATGAAAACATTAATGTAGAGATTAAAGAGACAGCAGAGCTATGTGACGTAAGAAATATAGCAGAGCAGGAAGTTTCTGACGAACAGCAGATGAATTCTGAAAACAGCATTGCTGAGTTCAATGATGCAGAGGAGAATGAGACTGCAGGAGATAAGGCTGGAGAAGATAAGACTTTGGAAACTGAAGTAACAGAATCGGTAGAGATAGAAGCGGATCTTGTGGCAGAGCAAGCATCTGCCATACATATGGAAAATCGATTAAATCCAGAATATTCAGTTTTGATTGAACCGGGAATGAGGATTGCGGCAAAGCAGGAAGAACAGCCCGGAATACCTGCAGGCAATTCATCGGAAATTATCGCATATCAAGTAGAAGAATATATTTCGGCAGAGCTGGAGATCACCCCTATGTCCACGGCAGAGTTTGTCCGGAAGGACACGCTGGCTTCTATCACTGCAAAGCTTCAGCAGATCATTGACGCGGAGGCGCCCATAAACTATGACCGGCTGGTAAAAAAAATGCTCCGTTCCTTTGATATCGGACGCTCCAGTGCTCAGACGCTTGAAGCAGCCGAAAAGGCTCTTAAGAAAACTGTATCCAGAACGAATAAGCAGGCGGGTGTGAAGTTTATCTGGAAAAAGGATCAGGATCTTGATGTTTACAGCATGTATCGCCTGGAACAAAATTCTGATGATAAGAGATATCCGGATGAAATATGCCAACAGGAAATTAAAAACGCGGTTTGTGTCACTTTGGGAAATAAGGGTGCTTTGAATAAGGATATGCTTATTAAGGAGACTATTCGGACAATGGGATATGGGCGAAGCGGCGCCGCACTGGTCGCAGCTGTTGAAAAGGGATTGAAATATGGACGGAAGTCAGGAGAAATCATCCAGAATGCGGAGAAGTTGTGGGAACTTAATGCAGGTAAGGAATAGCCCATACGGGCGGCTCATAAAAATATGGGTATTGAAACGCTGTGGTAAAATATGTCCGGTGGTGAATCCCTCCGCATTGACATAATCCCGGCAACCATCTATAATTATTTTAGAATCCAGGAAAGGGTGAGTACAATGTTATTTGGAAAATTTTGTATTGAGTTTGGCTCCGAACAAGTATATACCACAAAACATTGTGCGGAGCCTGATAAGAAAAGGGAATCTATGAAACCATAGATTCTGTTTTATGATCTTTAGGGTCGCAGACAGTGTTTTGTCTGCGGCCTTTTGTTGTCTTTTTTTATATTGACACCACAGCAGAAGGCGCACGTTACCGTGCCGGCCTTCTGTTTTTTTGAGAAAGGAAATGAACCCAATGATTGATAAAGAGAATTTAACCACGGGAAGTGTACCTAAAAAACTGATCGCCTTTGCGCTTCCTTTGTTGTTGGCAAACCTGCTCCAATCGTTTTACAGTATTGTAGATATGCTGGTGGTGGGCAGGATTGTTGGAAAAACAGGGCTTGCGGCCATCAGCAATGCCTCTATGGTAAGTTTTATCATCAATTCCATCTGTATTGGTGTTACAATGGGAGGGACGGTTTTGATCGCCCAGTTCAAAGGCGCCGATGACGTGAAAGGGCAGAGCGAAACAGTGGGCACATTATTTTCCCTTACCCTGACCGCGTCAGGTGTTGTCACCGCCGCTGCGCTGCTAGGGTATAAGCCTCTGTTCGGCCTGTTAAGCATCCCATCGGATGCAATGGGGGATGCCTGTGAATATATGGAGGTCATCTGCCGGGGAACGGTTTTTGTGTTTGGATATAATGGGGTATGCTCCATTATGAAAGGATTTGGGGATTCTAAAAGTCCCCTGTATTTTGTTGGGATTGCCGCCATTGTGAATAGTGTGTTAGATCTGCTGTTAGTTGGCCCATTTGGAATGGGGGCCAAAGGAGCGGCATATGCAACGATCTTTTCCCAGGGTATTTCATTTGCAGCAGCGATGATCCATCTGAAACGCAGAAGCTTTATTTTTGATTTTAAGCCGGAACATTTTGTAGTTAAAAAGGATAAGCTGGCCATGATCCTAAAGGTGGGGCTGCCTACGGCTGTTCAGATGGTGGTAGTGAACATATCCTACCTTTTAATCACCGGGATGCTCAATCAGTTTGGGGTAGCGGTTGCCGCGGCCTCCGGTGTGGGCTTAAAGATCAATACGTTTGCAGGTATGCCCTGCTGGGCCGTGGGGCAGGCAGTCACAGCAATGGCAGGGCAGAACATGGGGGCGAATAACAGGGAACGGGTGAGGGAAACAACAAACACGGGACTTTGCCTTAACCTTGCAATCACCGCTGTGGTGGTATTGTTTGTCCAGATTTTTGCAGGACCGATCATCAGGCTTTTTGACCCGGTGAGCCCGGAGGTCACACGGGATGGTATCTTGTACCTTAGAATATGCTGTGGGCTTAACAGCCTGATCTATGGGGCTATGTATACCTTTGATTCCTTTGCCATTGGGGTCGGCTCCGCCAATGTCGCTATGGTAAACGCTCTTTTGGACGCGGTGGTGGTGCGGCTGCCTGTGAGCTGGCTGCTGGCATTTCCATTGTCCTTTGGATTTCCCGGTGTATATCTGGGACAGGCTCTTTCTCCCATTCTTCCGGCGGTTGCCGGGGGGCTGTATTTTAAGAGCAGAATATGGGAACGTGGGAATTTGATCAGGAGAAAAGGGACGGAAGAGGAGGAGAATACGTAGATGGATCGGAAAAAGCTGATTGACCAAAGCATCGATTACATTATGCACCCACCATGTTTAAGCAGTCCATACCCACCCATGGCATGCCTATTCCTTGTAACCCGGAGCAGGCGGCACGGTTTAAAAGAGCAGAGGAATATGCGGCCCAAATTGAGTCGCCCATGGAAATGCTGCGCAGCGCAAACACGCTGACAGTGGACAGCCTGCGGGCATCATGTGCGGATGAAGTCGTTTTTTTACAATACAAAACAGGAGATTAATGATATAATAATATAATACGCAGCATGTTCATTCCGGTCAAAGGACACGCTGTATGGGAAAATAATAATTGAGGAGAAAATTGTATGAAGAAATGCATCTTATTTGTGATTTTAGAGCCATATGCCGACTGGGAGGCTGCTTATCTGTCCTCCGCCCTCCAAATGTTAGGGCAGGGTATGTATGAGGTTAAGACCGTGTCTTTGACAAAAGAGCCGGTATGCTCCATTGGAGGTTTTTGTGTATTGCCTGATTATGATATCAATTCGATTCCTGCCGATTATGAGGCGCTGATTTTGGTTGGAGGAATGGCGTGGAGGAATGAAGAAGCCCGCAGGATTCAGCCTCTTGTGGAGAAATGCCTGGAGAAAGGAAAAGTTTTGGGCGGTATATGCGATGCATCAGGGTTCCTTGGTACAGCGGGAGTTTTGAACAATGTGAATCATACAAGCAATGACCTTAATGATCTGAAACAGTGGGCAGGCAAGGCCTACACCGGGGAACAGAAATACGTTATGAGACAAGCGGTCAGGGATGGAAACATTGTCACGGCCAATGGAACGGCTCCTCTGGAGTTTGCAAAAGAAGTGCTGTTCGCCCTGAAAGCAGCCCCGGAAAAGGTTATTACAGAGTGGTATAATTTCCATAAACTAGGATGGTATAATGTGTCAATGCCGGAGGATGCAACCAGCTGGAATGAGTGACGAGCATGATTGCTCATGAGGAAAAATGTACGTTGACAATCAGCAGTTTCTTCGGGAGTATACTTAGGCTGATGGGAGGAATTTATGAAACGGTGGATACAAGTTGCATTTTTTAAAGCACTTTTTATTTCTGTTGTTTTTAACCTGATCTGTCTGATTTATGGGTCAGTGACCAGGAATCCATATAAGATATCATTATCACTGGAAGTGATCTTTTTCTTAGTGATATTCGTTGCCAATTTGTTGGAATATCTGTGGAGGAACCGAAAAAAATAATCCGGTTTTATTGCGTGTAAATATTGAGAACTGCTGACCCTGGAAAAAAGTCAGCGGTTCTTTTTGATAAAATGAGTGAATTGGGGAGAAGCCTATGAATTGGGAACCCTGGACAGGGTGTTATAAAGTAAGTGACGGATGTACGAATTGTTATTTCTATGGGCCCCATGGGAAACGCTATGGTCAAAATACCATACAAATGACTGATCAATTTGATTGGCCCATCAGGAAAAAAGCTAAGGGCGAATATAACATAAAGGGAAATAAAATCCTTGCCACCTGTTTTGCCACTGACTTTTTCCTGCCTGAAGCGGATGAATGGCGCAAAGAAGCATGGTCCATGATCAGGGAACGGACAGATATAGAATTTCTGATCCTGACAAAGCGGATCGACCGCTTCCTTGTATCCCTTCCATCTGATTGGGGCCGGGGATATGACAATGTGAATATTGGATGTACGGTAGAAAACCAAAAAATAGCTGATTACAGACTTCCGCTGTTCTTATCCTATCCCATCAAGCGGAGGTTTATCGCATGTGCCCCGCTGTTGGAGGCAATAGACCTGTCTCCGTATCTTTATGGCGTGGAACATGTTACAGTTGGGGGTGAGACAGGGCGGGAGGCCCGGGAATGTGATTATGACTGGGTGCTTAATATCAGAGAGCAATGTGTGAAAGCCAATGTTACATTCTGGTTTAAAAATACAGGTTCATTTTTTAAACAAAAGGGCATTGTTGAAAAGGTGAATCCATACAAGCAAAACAGTTTGGCAAGAGAGCTTGGTATCGATATCTCAGATGGGAAACGGTTGTTTTAGATGAAGCTGGAGGTGTGCATATGAAGATCCTGGTGCTAAACGGCAGTCCCAAAGGGGAGCGCAGCAATACCATGGAGCTGACAAAAGCCTTTTGTGAAGGAATCGGGCAAAGGGTGGAGATACAAACGGAAATCGTGCCTGTTTACCAGAAAAAGATACAGGACTGTCTGGGATGTTTCCGATGCTGGAGTGTCACCCCGGGAACCTGCTGCCTCCAGGATGATGTGGCAGGGATCATTGAACAAATCCTTGAAGCTGATTTGATTATATGGAGTTTTCCTCTGTACTATTTCGGCCTGCCCTCCCGGCTTAAGGCTCTCATGGACCGGCAGCTGCCCATGAGTTTGCCATTTATGTCAAAAGGTAAGGAGAGCGGCGGACATCCCGGACGGTACGATCTATCCGGCAAACGTTATGCCGCTATCTCTACCTGCGGATTTTATACGCCCCAGGGTAATTATGATGGGGTAAATACCCAATTTGACCGGATATACGGCAAGGATGGCTATATATCCGTCTATTGTGGGGAAGGGGAGCTGTTTCGTGTTCCTGCCCTGAGAAAACGCGTTGATGAATACTTAAGCTGGGTACGCCGGGCGGGAAGGGAGTTTGCCGTGAGTTTCATTTCGCCGGCTTCTGATTCTGCCCCATCTGCGGCTGGTCCTATCTCGTCTGCCACATGGGAGCTGCTGACCCAGCCATTGGTGCCCCGTGATGCGTTTGAAGAGATGGCTGACGCTGACTGGGGGGTCCGCGGGGAGAGTACAGATTGGGCGGAGCGTGGGGAGCAGAATGGTGTGCAGCCGGATCCCTCCCTGAATTTCACCCGACAGATGGCGGCGTTCTATAACAAAGGGGCTTGGGGAGGCAGGGACCGTGCAGGCTGCCGCTGTCAGCTTATTATTCCATCAACAATTTTCGGGGCAGACAGGAGTGGGAAAATCCCCTGTTTCTGCGCACCAACTGCATCCTTACCGCATGCTGGGGAGCTCTGTACCTGGTGACCCCACTGTGGACGTATTTTCTGCTGCTGACACCCTTTGCCCCATGGACAGGGGCGGTCAACTTGGCGCTTCCGGTTCTGCTGGGGATTTTTACCGCATGGTTTCAGAGGTGGTATCCGGCTTATTATGCGGGCAGAGGGATGTATAATGCATGATGCGGTATTCCGGTTGAATCAGAAAATAATATGTTGCCGGAGGAATCGGCATGATTGTGAGCCGATGAACAAATTGCAGTAGTAGGAGGAAATAAATGGAAATCAAGGTGCCGGAGAAAGTATCGCAGTTTGTACAAAAACGTAGAAGTGTCTGTTGGGAAGCGGCAAAGAAAGAGCACGTGACTGCAAAGAAAGTTTATGTTCCTGCTGGGGATGGGCGGATAAGATGCCTGGTTTACCGCCCCGAAAGGAATGAGGATAATCTGCCTGTGTTTTTTGATATTCACGGAGGCGGCTTTAATCATGACGTTCCAGAAGCCGACAACATTTTCTGCCGGAAAATTATCGCTGCATTGGATGTATGCGTGATCAGTCCCGATTATCGGCTGGCACCGGAGTTTCCATATCCGCAGGGACAATTGGACGTGTATGATGTGATAAAATATGTATATGCCAATCCAGGGGAATTCGGAATCGACAGTAAGCGAATGGCGATCGGAGGCCATAGTGCGGGAGGAAACTTTGCGGCAGCTATCTGTCTGAGGGAAGCGAAGGAAAAAGAAATTAATTTTTGCTGTCAGATCCTGGATTATCCGGTTTTGGACATGTATACTCCAGCCGCTGATAAGTTTTACGTTAAGGGGGCAGTACCGCCTGATATTTCTGAATTGTTTAATCTATGCTACCGGCTTCCGGAACAAGCTAAAGAGATATATTGCTCGCCTATTTTTGCAGAGGATGATCTTCTTAGAGAACTGCCCCCGGCCTTGGTAATAACGGCTGAGTTGGATTCACTGCGGGACGAGGCGGAGCAATATGCCCTGAGAATGGCAAAAAACGGGGTGGAGGTGACAATGATGCGCTTCCAGAGTGTTGCCCATGGCTTTACGGTGAATGGGCGGGATGACACTGAGGCGGACAGGGCGCATCGGATGATGATCGGGATGCTGAGGCGATATCTTTTCTAGACTGGAGCATGAACCTATTGATATGGCAGAACGGTTTTCATATTTGACACCGGTAAAATTGGAAAACCCATTCAGACCCGCCCATCATCTGTGTGGTAGGCGCTGTATCTCCAATTCCCTCCCCCTCACTACGATCCGAGGCACAAAAAACAGCATCATAAAGATCCAGCAGACCCCTTCCGCATAGGGGATGGCCATATTGGCAAGAGGAGCGGCAAAGAGATAGGAAAGCATAATGCGGATGCAAAGGGCTGCAATGCCGGCCATGCTTGAGTACACTACATCACCCATACCCTCCACCGCACCCCTGAATGCGGTTGCCATACCATAAAAAATGTAAAAAACAGCAATGCTCCTAAAAAAGGAATGGCCGATTCCAATGGCCTCTGTGTCCAGACCGAATATGGAGACCAGGCGTCCGCCAAACAGGATCATGACAGCGGACAAAAACAGGGAAATGACCGCCATCATAGCCATGCCTGTGCCCAGATACCCTTTGATTGAACCTTGTCTGCCTGCGCCTTTGCTTTGGGCCACCATGGTTGAGATGGCGGATCCCAGATTGACAATGGGCAGCAGCATGATTGAGTCAATGCGGTAGGCACAAGTGACTGCAGCTACCGTATGGGAGCCAAAGCCATTCATAAAGTTTTGTAAGATGATGTTCCCAAGGGATGTTACGCTGGATTGTATGGCGGGCGGGAAACCAAATTTACAGCCCTGCTTAATAATATCCCAATGGAGCATTTTTTCCTGAATAGAAAACCTTAACACAGGATGTTTCCTGATGCTGTAAAGGATTATGAAACAGGTCATTGCAATTTGGGAGATCACGGTTGCAATGGCAGCGCCGGCCACACCTTTGTGCAAAACCACCACAAACAGGATATCAAGGAAAACATTCATGGCGGAGGAGATGAAGACAGCGTAAAAGGGAGCTTTGCTGTCACCCATTGCCCTTAGCACGGAGGAGTATGTATTGTACACAGCCAGGAAAGGAATCCCCATGAGAATGATCCGCAGATAGTCCATTGAAAAATGAAACATATCCGCAGGAGTATTGGCCAGAGTCAATACAGGGCCGGCCAGGGCGGATCCAAACACTGCCAGTAGTACAAAGATACCTCCCAACAGGATGGCAAAGGATGATAATATTCTGCGGATTTCTTTGCTCTGATCCTTTCCATACATTTGTGCGGCAAGAATGGACAGTCCCAGTGTAAATCCTGTGATCGACAGGATAAAAAATTCTGTTATGGCGGCAGTTGCCCCAATGGACGCCAAAGGGGTCTCGCCCTCAACGCGGCCCACGATAAAGGCATCGGCCCAGCTGTAAAGTTGCTGAAGGATACCGCTGAATATAAGCGGCAGGCCGAATCTGACGAGTACAAATGCGGTATGTGTTTGGTTTTTCCCAGTTCCCATATCTTCCTCCAAACTATAAAGAGTACTTTCGGAGTCTCCCCGGCACCCATTTTTTTTGGCTGAGCACCAGGAGACTCCGAGAGTACATTAAAAAATACCGTATGCGAAATAGCCTCGCATACGGTAGGTGCTCACCCGTTCATGTATATCAACCAAGTTGAATTTTGTAACAGTTTATCATGTGGGATGACGGCTGTCAAGATGGGACCGGATTCACAGGGAAAATGGATTACCAATGGATTACATTACAATTTTTTGGAAAATAATATTGACACTGCAAAAAAAAATCTATAAACTTAATTATAAGTCTATAGAGATCGGCTTAAAGTATTTGACTCCCGGTCCTTACATATGGGACAAAACATAATTGTGAATAGATTAGGAAATGTTGCGGGCAATAGAAGCTGGGAGTATATTCTCCGGGCTTTTTTTGCTATTTAGGGTTAATCACATATGGGGAAAGACGATGAAGAGAGAATATCTAAAGCAGAATGTTTACGAAGCATTATTAGACAGGTTACATTTTATCTTTGAGGAATTTGAAAACATCTATGTTTCTTTTTCAGGCGGAAAGGACAGCGGCCTGCTTTTAAATCTGGTCCTGGATTACAGAAATAAATATGCTCCGGACAGGCGGATCGGCGTGTTCCATCAGGATTTTGAGGCTCAGTACACAGTGACGACCGAATATATTGAACGGACGCTTGAGCGCATTAAAAATGAGGCAGAACTGTATTGGGTCTGTTTACCCATGGCCACCAGGACTGCTTTGAGCAGCTATGAAATGTACTGGTATCCCTGGGATGACACCAAACAGGAACTTTGGGTCAGGGACATGCCCGACAAGGAGTATGTGATCAATCTGTCCAATAATCCGATCACTACCTACCGCTATCGTATGCACCAGGAGGATCTGGCAAAGCAGTTTGGGCGGTGGTACCGGAAAAAACATGGAGATAAAAAGACAATCAGTTTGCTTGGGATCCGTGCGGATGAATCCCTTCAGCGCTACAGCGGCTTTTTGAACAGAAAATACGGATATAAGGGAGAATGCTGGATCAGCAAACAATTTAAGGACGTGTGGTGTGCCTCCCCCTTATATGATTGGAGTGTCAGGGATGTATGGCATGCCAATTATCTGTTCTCTTATGATTACAACGGCCTTTATGACCTCTACCATAAGGCAGGGCTTACCGTGTCCCAGATGCGGGTGGCTTCCCCGTTTAACGATTATTCAAAGGATGCCATTAATCTGTACCGGGTGATCGATCCGGAAATCTGGTGCAGGCTGGTGGGACGGGTCCAGGGAGCTAATTTTTCCGCCATTTACGGGAGGACAAAGGCCATGGGATACCGCAGCATCACTTTGCCGCCGGGCCACACCTGGAAATCATACACACAGTTCCTGCTGGACACACTTCCCAAGCGGCTTCGCAATAATTACATACGGAAGTTTAACACATCCATACGTTTCTGGCATGAAACAGGAGGCGGCCTGGATGAAGATGTCATACAGGAGCTGGAGCAGAACGGATACAGGATCAGGCGCAACGGTGTTTCTAATTATACCCTGAATAAAAAGTCCCGCATTGTTTTTCTGGGACCCATTCCTGACAACACGGATAATATCAGATCAACCAAGGACATACCAAGCTGGAAACGGATGTGTTACTGCATCCTTAAAAATGATCACACATGCCGGTTTATGGGATTTGGCATGACGCGCCAGCAGCAGGACCGCCTAAAGCTGATCAAGAAAAAATACGAAAGCATAGAGGATTTCAATTATGAGTTATCAAAGCCCTGTATATAACGTAATTGCCGTTCCAATTGAAAAAGTAAAGCCTAATACCTACAACCCCAATAAGGTAGCTCCTCCTGAGAGGCGTCTTCTGTATGAGAGCATCAAGGAAGACGGTTACACCATGCCGGTGGTCTGCTATTATGCCAAGGCTCAGGACCTCTATCTGATCGTGGATGGATTTCACCGCTACCAGGTCATGCTTGACCATCCGGACATATACGAAAGGGAGCAAGGGCTTTTGCCCGTCTCTGTGATTGATAAACCCATTGACAAACGGATGGCCAGCACGATCCGCCATAACAGGGCAAGGGGAACCCACAATGTGGATCTGATGAGCAATATTGTGAAGGAGCTGCATGAATTGGGGCGTTCAGATGCATGGATCTCCAAACATCTGGGAATGGACAGGGATGAGATCCTGCGTCTCAAACAGATCACAGGGCTGGCCACCCTGTTTCGGGATGTCAAATTTGGCCAGGCCTGGCGTCCGGTGGAGGACGATCAGGATTGGGATGATGGGAGGTAGGTTCTGTGGTTTGTGTATATTGTACGATTCGTAACGGATAAATAACAAGAAATATAATAATATGGCTAAAATTTCCTATATAAGTCCAGGCTCTGGTCTGTTAAAATTCTGGTATAACAACTGACAGAAGAGGAGGATGTATTATGAGGAAGTTTTGTAAACGCACATCGGCTCTGGCATTAGCGGCCTTGCTGGCAGCATCGGCGTCAGGCTGTTCATCCGGTACAGGGAGCCAGACCACGGCAACGCCGGATACAACTGCCCAGACAGAGATTTCCAATGAGGAATCAAAAACAGAGGAAAGCAAAGATACGGGAGAACCGGTTACGATCCGCCTGGTACACTATATGGGGGAGCAGGCCAAGAGAGACGCGCTGGACGCCATGCTGGCGGCCTTTAGTGAGGCTCATCCGGAAATCAAGGTGGATGTGGAGGTGGTTGCATCCTCCTCCTATATTGCCACTTATAAGAATTATATTGCTGCCGGGGAGGCTCCGGATATCATGTTTGGAAAGCCTCAGACCATGCAGGAATTTGTGGACGGCGGATATTTCATGGACCTTAAGGATGAGGCGTGCATGGCCAATGTACTGCCCATGCTGGTGGATGAGTGCACGGTAAACGGCGGTGTGTACGGTTTCCCCATTGATGCTCAGGTAAAAGCAACGTTCTATAACAAGAAAATGTTCCAGGAGGCCGGAGTGGAGGTCCCCGCTACCAAGGGCGAGCTTTTTAAGGTGTGCGATACATTCATGGATCAGGGAGTTTATCCCTTTGTCCATCCCTATAATTTTATACACGGCGTATTCCATGAGCTGGATTCCTTCTTCACCAGCATGGCGGCGGCTACAGGTAATGAAAATGTGTGGATGGATTCACAGAATGGCGTTAAGGATCTATCCGGCAATCCTGCCGTGGTAGAAGCAATGGAAATGTTCTCAAAGTTTGCATCCTATAAGGACGCAGGAGATACGGCTGTTGACCAGACCCAGGGCATCCAGAACTTTGCAGCAGGCCAAAGACCCATGTACATGAACGGCGGATGGCTGATGGGGGATGTGATTGCTGCAAGCCCGGATGGAGAATTCGGAATGTTCCCCACACCATGGTCCGATAATCCGGAGGAGAACAAACTCTGGATCGGAATTGATGATGTGTTTGTTGTTTCCCAGCAGACGGAACACAGGGATGAAGTTATGACACTGCTCAACTTCTTTGCCAATGAGGAAAGCTCTAAAACATGGATGAGCACTGCCAAGCTTATGACCAGCAATATAACGGTTCCCACCGATGATGCTGATGCGTTTATCAAAGAAATAAAGTCATATATTGACAATGACATGATCGTATCCAAGAGTCTGGTGCCTGATTATACATCCGAGTATTCCACTGCGTTCCGCACCAAACTCCAGGAATTTGTCACGCTGGATGACAGCCAGAGAGATGTCACAAAATTGCTGAAAGATATTGATGATGAGATAGCATCGATCCGGCAGTAGTTTCTCAAATACATATGATCTGGTTAAAGGTCAGGGAGGTCCGGTTTCCGGTCCTCCCTGATGTGCAGTCAGCCGGTACAGTGCGCTGTCAAAACCAGAGCGTGCAGACAAGAAAATGGAGGGAAAGATGAACCATAAGATGAAAAAAAGGCTTCAGGAATTTACATTCATATTACCAGCCCTGATCATGTTTACGATCTTTGTGGCCTATCCTTTTTTACAGGGTTTTCCCATATCCTTTACCAAATGGGACGGTATGAGTCCCGGAAAGACATTTGTGGGAATAAGTAATTATTTGAGGATTTTCAAAGATGTAAATGTTATTAATGCCACAAAGAATACCCTGGTATTCACGGCAGTGACCATGATATTTTCAAACCTTCTGGGCCTGCTGTTTGCCCTGATGATCTCCAAGGTATCAAAGCTGAACAATGTGCTCAGGACCTGTATCTTTGTACCCTATTGCCTCAGCCTTGTGTTGTCATCCTATATATGGAGATATGTGTACAGTGATGTGTTTTATGATATATTCGGCATACCAAGTCCTCTGGGAAGCACTACCTGGGTCATGCTGGGGTTGGCAGTGATATCCGTATGGAGGGATGCTGGTTACTGTATGGTAGTGTACATTGCAGCCATACAGGGAGTATCCATTGATTATTATGAAGCGGCTGAACTGGAAGGGGCTACGGTGTGGCAAAAATTTAAGGACATAACATTTCCCATGATCGCACCAGCTGTCACCACCAATTTCACACTGCTTCTGGCATGGGGCATGAAAGTGTTTGATTATCCCATGGCAGCTACTGCAGGCGGTCCCGGACGAGCTTCGGAGACAGTGGCCATGCTGATCTACAATAACCTGTTCACCTATTTCCGGGCCGGTTACGGCCAGGCGATCGCGGTGGTATTTACCATTGCCATATTTGCTATAAGCACCATTGTTTCCAGAAGTCTGAGAGCCAGGGAGGTGGAAGTATAATGAAGCATATGGTAAAAAACAGACTATTCCTGATTCTTAAGCTTGTGGTCACCCTGTTTGTTATCAGTCCTTTCTATATTGCCGTCATTTATTCAGTCAAGTCAAAGCCTGAAATGGTCAGTAACCGGCTGGCATTTCCAAAGGTGATCCACTGGGATAACTTTACAAGGGCCATCGAGACTTCCAATTTTGGTCTGGCCATGAAAAACAGCTTATTCACCACGGTTGCGGCCGTGTTGGTGATCACACTGATCTGTACCATGTCAGCCTACATCATAGCAAGAAAAAATAACCGGTTTTATAATGCTGTTTATTATATATTTGTGGGTGCCATGATCATTCCCTTTCAGTCGATCATGACGCCGTTGTACATTGATATGACAAAATGGAGGCTGTTAAATACGCTTTATGGATTTATTATGGCCAAAATCGGTTTTCAAATCGCTTTTACAGTACTGCTTGTCTCCGGGTTTGTGAAAGGTATCCCAAGGGAACTGGAGGAGGCTGCAGCCATTGACGGCGCCGGTATTTATTCCATATTTTTCCGCATTGTATTTCCACTGATGAAGCCGATCATTCTCACGTCCGTGGTGCTTAACACCCTGAATGTTTGGAATGATTTCCAGATGTCCCTTACTCTTCTTCAGAAAAAAACAGTGCGCAACGTGCCTTTGACCCAATACTTCTTTTTTGGGGAGAACAGCATCGAGTTGGGGCTGGCATTTGCTCTGTTTATCCTGTCCATGATACCTATATTAATACTTTATCTGACCCTTCAGAAATATATCATAGGTGGTATCACATCCGGAGCTGTAAAGGGCTGAGTATGGCCGGTCTGCCCCCCGCACGCATTGACAGAAACAGGGACGGTTGCTATATTTGGAAAATAATAGCGGAGGTGGGGAATGGAACAACAGGGGAACAGGATTCATTTCAGAAAAACATTATACTGTAAAATGATTGTGGTCACCCTTCTTTTGGGAGTCACGTTTTTTCTTGCACTATTGTGGATCTATAAAGCCAGCTGCAGCCGGTTTGAGGAGGAGCTGACATACCATTCCGACACGCTCACAGAACAAATTTGCCAGAATGTGGATATTACCCTGAAGGAACTGGTGGAGAAGACCGTGCCCTTAACAGCCACCAATGAGCGGTTTGGTCCATTGCTCAGCGCGGTGAGGGATGAGGATGTGGGAAAGGAGATCCCATTTCAGCGTCTCAGGATCCGGAATCATCTGGAAGAAATGTTGAGCATGAATGATGATATCAACTGGATGGCGGTCATTGACAGAAGAAATGAGATCTATCTGGCATACCGCGATTCCAGGCCCCGGAATACGGTGCCTGGAAGCATTGAACTTCTTTCCCTGTACCTGGATAATAAGGAAAACCTTTCAAACAGACCCGGCAATGTGGTCTGGCTGACAAGCAGCAATGAGGATGGGATTGTGCTGATGCGTTCCGTTTTTGACACTAATACCATGCAGTTTTGCGGATCTATTGCGGCAGAGGTGAAAAACACATCGCTGAAAGCCATCTTTGAACACATTGACAGCAGCAAGGTGGGAAATTTTACTCTGTATGACAGGAACGGGATGCCCATATATTCTACGGATATCCAAGTAACTGGGGGCAGTCAGGACAGAGGAGAGCGTGAAAGCGGCCGGGGGAGGGCCAGGGATTACCTTTATGCGGAATACCCTATTAACAGGGGAAAGCTGAAGATCGCCCATGTCATTGATATGACGGAGAAAAACCGAAGGTTCTCGGACCTTTTATATCTTATATCAGGAATCGGTTTCCTTGTATTTTTAGTGATCCTGGTTTCTCTTTGGCTCATGTTCGGAAATATGGCTAAGAACCTGAAGATACTTCTGGATAACATTCACCGTGTATCCGAGGGAGACTTCGACCTGGAACCCACCCTGTTCCGGAAAGGGGATGAGATGGATGTTCTTGCATTTAACATACAGGAAATGTCGGGCAGGATCAAGGCCCTGATGGACCAGGTGGTGAGGGATAAGGAGATACAGCAGCAGAACCAATACCAGCTATTGGAATTTCGGTATCATGAACTTCAGTCCCAGGTGAATCCCCATTTTCTTTTTAATATCCTTCAGTCCATTAATGGGATTGCGCAGATCAACGGAGATAAGCAGGTCAGCCGGCTGATCTGTATGCTGTCCAAATTTTTCAGAGGGAATCTGGAGCGCAGGAATGTGTCCTGCCAACTCAGGGAAGAACTGGAATATTCTAAGAATTATCTGGAACTTTATAAGGACATATATCCGGACAGGCTGAATATCAAATGGGATGTGGACCAGCGTTTCCTCCATGTCAGGATACCGACCTATATCCTGCAGCCGATCGTGGAAAATTCCCTGGTACACGGTATGGAGCCTATGATCGGAACCTGTACCATATGGATCAGGGTCAAGGAGGAAGATGGGTGTCTGGTCATACGTATCTGGGATGACGGGGAGGGCATAGAGCCGCAGAAGCTGATGCGGGTAATGGCCGGAAGGGATGAGTCAAGACATATCGGTATACGGAATGTGCAGGACAGGATCCAAATGCTTTACGGGAAGGAATATGGACTTTCCATCCGGTCGGAGTATCATGAATATACAGAGGTCAAGCTTACACTGCCGCTGGGGTGATTGCGTGAAAAGGAGGGATGAAAATGTATTCGGTGGTAATTATTGATGACAACAAGATTGCAGTGGAAGCAATTTCCAAATCCACGGATTGGGAAAAATTCGGCTGCCGTGTTGCCGGAACTGCATATGACGGAGTTGCAGGTCTAAAACTGATCCACAATTCGGCTCCTGATATTGTGATCATTGATATTCAGATGCCGGGTTTTAACGGGCTGGATGTGATCAAGAAAATCCAGGGTACCAGGAAAGATATCCGGTTCATCATTATTTCAGGCTACAGCCAGTTTGAATACGCACAGCAGGCGATCCGATACGGTGTAAGTGATTATCTGTTAAAGCCTATATTGACAGAGGAAATGGAGCAGGCATTAAAGCATGTGACGGACACGCTGCACAAAAAGGAGGCGGGGACGGCTCCTGGCCATATGGACAGTCTGGAGAGGAGAATCTATGGAATCCGCTCCGGCAAGGACGGCTATTCATCCATGGTATCCCAGGCGATCAGCTACGTGGACCGGAATATCAACCGCAACATTTCCCTTCGGGATGTGTGCGATGAGCTTTTGGTTTCCATGTCTTATTTTAGCAAATGCTTTAAAAAGGAAACAGGGGCAGGCTTCTCTTCCTATGTCACCATGGTGAAAATGGAGAACGCCAGGATCCTGCTTAAAAATCCTAAAAACAGGGTCAACGAAGTGGCGCATATGCTGGGATACAGCGACTACGCGTATTTTTTCCAGGTTTTTAAAAAGCAGTTTGGCTATGCGCCCAGCGATATAAAACTCAATGTCAAAAAGGAGGACAAGAAAAATGATCCAAATGCCGGAAAATAAGAGAAATGTGCCGTCTGTACTCACATGCATGGACGGTACCGTTGTAAGAGACAGCAGGCGTTGGTTTGAAACACGCAGGCCGGAGATACTGGAACTGTTCAAGGATCAGGAATATGGGCGTTTGCCCGATATGAAGGATGTGGAAATAAAAATCCGGGCGGCGGATTCGAGGCAGGGGCCGAACGTGATGGAGGGCCGTGCTGTGCGCAGGACGGTGGAAGTGGAGGCTATCCGGGGAGAAAATCATTTCAGTTTTAATTTTGTGGTATTTATCCCTGTGGGGATGAGACAACCGGTGCCTGCCTTTATCACCATCTGCAACCGCGGAATCAGGGACAGCGATCCTGCCAGACATTTTCTCAGTCCTTTTTATCCGGCAGAGACTATCATCTCTAGGGGATATGCCTGCGCATCCTTCCGCACACAGGAAGTAGCTCCGGATTATGATGAGGGATTCAGTACCTGTTTTCACAAATTGTTTCCCGAGTACAGAGAGAACCGTCCATTAGACGCATGGGGAGCCATAACCGTGTGGGCCTGGGCGGCCAGCAGGATCATGGATTATTTTGAAACTGATCCTCTGATCGATGAAAAGAGAGTGGCTGTGGTGGGACATTCCCGTGGGGGAAAGACGGCTCTGTGGTGTACGGCACAGGATGAGCGCTTTGCCATGGCTGTGAGCAGCTGTGCGGGCAACAGCGGGGATGCCATAGCCCGGGGGTCCAAAGGGGAGCGGATCAAGGATATTGCCAACCGGTTTCCCTACTGGTTTTGCGCTAATTACCAGAAGTATAAGGACAGGGAGGAGGAACTTCCCTTTGACCAGCACATGCTGCTGGCCCTCATTGCCCCCAGACTGGTTTATACCACATCCAGGACATTTGACAGCTGGGCAGACCCCGAAGGGCAGTTTGAATCCTGTGTCCAGGCAGATCCGGTTTACCGGCTGTTAGGTGTGCCCGGGATTGCTGAGAGGGAAATGCCCCTCCCGGAACACCCGCTGCATGAGGGGAGGATCGGGCATCACCATAAGACAGGGAACCATGATATGGACGAATATGACTGGAACTGCTTTATGGATTTTGCGGACAGGCATATGAGGTGAGAAAACAAGCCTGAGCCGGTTCCCATCACGGCGTCTCTCCCGCGCCCGCCGCCTTCTACCTGGAGGAGATACCCGAAGAATACATGGTAAATCGGTTCTTTCCATGGTATTTAGAATAGTATAAAGCCTTATCCGCATATTTGATCACGGTCTGAAGTTCCGTGCTGTCCTCCGGATAGACAGCGCAGCCTATGCTGCATCCCACCTGGATTTCGTGAGTTTCGCAGGGAAACGGCCGGTTGACGGCCTCAATGATATGGCGGGCAATAGGTTCTATAACCGAAACAGCAGCGCCAACCGGGACAATGAGTGCAAGCAAAAATTCATCTCCGCCAATTCGGGAAAGGATTTCGTTGCTGCGGGCCGCTGTGGTAAGCCGGCTGGAAATCTCGATCAATAGCTTGTCCCCAATGTCATGGCCATACCGGTCATTTACGATCTTGAATCCGTCCAGATCCAGATAGAGGATTGCAAGGGAGTGAGATAGGGGATCAAGGGTCTTACTGCACTGATTGATAGAGTTTTCAAATCCCAGCCTGTTTTTTAGGCCTGTGAGAGGATCGGTGGTGGCGATGGTTTTCATTTCACTCAATGCCGCGTCAGTTATGTTCAGATCGCTGAACAGGTTGGAGAGGGCTGATTCAAGGTTTTCAAGTTCGCAGATACCGTTGGAATCAGGCATGGGTACCTTGCGGCCGGATTTGAGAAGGGTAGCCACTTCAGATAGCCGGTTCAGGGGCTCTGTAAGCTTTTTTGAAATGATGGAACTGAGCATCATAAATAAAAGCAAAAGAAC
The DNA here is from genome assembly GCF_000954015.1 of Clostridium sp. FS41. Classification (NCBI taxonomy): domain Bacteria; kingdom Bacillati; phylum Bacillota; class Clostridia; order Eubacteriales; family Clostridiaceae; genus Clostridium; species Clostridium sp. FS41. Next base: position 166,376 of record NZ_JYHN01000046.1, on the reverse strand, counting down.
TCCTCCGCTTGCGATCAGCAGCAACACCAGCTGCACAATATTATTGTATGCAATCTCCACCGGCTGGCGGACAACAATGGTCCACCCAAGGCCGTCATAGTCGTCATAACCGGTTGAGGCGGTAAAACCAGTTAAATATGTTTGATCGTCAGGCCAGGTGATGGAGGCCCATTGGCGGTTGTTGTCCTGATCCGTTTTGGCCATTGTCTGAACCAGGGATGCGCCGATGAGTTTCTTTGGCCCAAGCAAAACATCATGATCCTTACTGAGCACCAGAACCTCCATCTTTTGGCTGTCACGGAATGATTCAGTGGTCATGGAAACACGTTCCTGCGCCCAGTCCCAATTCAGGTGGGCAGCCAAAACACCCTTAAAATCCCCGTTCTGGTCGTAAAGGGGGGAGCTGATATCAACAAAACGGAGCGGCTCATTGGCTGGATTGGGCAGCAGGTCTGAAAGCAGCAGGGCTTCATGAACATCCCCGATAAAATCCCCCTTGGCCCCTTGGATAAATACAGGCCGTTCAGAAATATCCGAATCCAGCAGGATATCGCCGCTGGACGCTTTGACTATGCCGTCCGCATCCGTAACCCCCACCCAGGAAAAGGATGGAAATGAATCATGAAGCTGGTTGATCAACGTGGAGGTAATCTGGTAACTGTCATCGGTGACAAGTACGTCTGCTGCCTTCAGCAGATCCAGCTGGTGATAGTGGTTCCACATAAACTGATCCAGCTGCATGGAAATCTGCCTGGCCGTGTCGGCCAGGTTTTCGCCGGTTTCAGCCTGCAGTTTATAGCTGGAGCACAGGCCGATGATCACCGAAAGGGTTGTAATGATGCATATTGTGAATATCGTAAAATACTTGTTTATCTTTGTCTGCAGTTTCTCTGATTTCATAAGGTCCCAATCCCCGTTACAGTGTATAGTATAATGACTATGAGCAAATGTATAGTCTTAGCAATAGTCTACCACTATGATGGAAGGTTGTCATTAACAATACTCGTTTCATATCGCAGATTCTTGCAAAACTATTTGTGTTTTGCTATACTAATATGTAAAAGAATTGTTAAGATTGGAGAAGTGTATGAAAGAGAAGAATGAGGAGTTCATTCCCAGCTATGTAAAAATCCAGAATTTTATTTTGGAAAATATACAGCAGGGAATCTATTCTCCGGGGGATAAGATACCATCTGAAAATGAAATAGCCCAAATGTTCTCCGTCAGCCGGATCACTGCTAATATGGCAATTAAGGAATTGTCGATTATGGGGGTGGTGACCAGGCAAAAAGGAAAGGGGAGTTTTGTCAGCGATTCTTCCGACTATTCCACGTCCTCCAAGATGCTGGCCCCCAATCTTTTTCTAAAGCCTTTGGTTCCCAAGAAGCATTGCCTGGAGCGGACCATGGTGATCGAAGCATATCCGGAGCTGTTAGAAAAGTTTCATCTAAAGGAGCATGCGCTGGTGTACGAGATCATCCGTTCCGTTCAGCATCGGGGTCAGCTGATGGCATTGGATTTCAGTTATCTTCCCATTGACCTGACGGGATATCTTCCCATACAGTCGGATGAGATCACCAAGACCTGTCTTCATGACTACCTGCAAAAACACAGTGAATGCAATCCAAAGTATCTAAGTATGTATATTAATACTCCCCTGTATTCTTTTATGCACTATGATAAACTGTCATTTACAGATCAGGAAAATCTGATCTGCTGGACCACAGATATCCTGAATAAAGAGAAAAAGACAATTGCAACCACCTTCACGATTTCACCGGAGAATAAAGGAGAGACGCCTTTTATGACATTTTCCATTGGGTGATAAAGAGGATCCGGGAGCACGGCAATTGAAGCAGCATCTCACAGAGAACGTTTATATGACCTGTGAGGTGCTTTTTTGTTGTTAAAAAGTTGTTAATACATATATACAACTTGAGACGGGTATAACATGGATTGATATTGAGGGTGTGTCAACCTTTTTTTATGGATAAAAATGTTCTTAAATTTATATATTATGACTATAATGAATAAAAAAACGTAAAATTTAGTGCAATATTTACAAAAAATCCATAAAATATTTGTCGATATTGAAGATCAAACTTATATAGACAAGTTGACTATTTGATGATATCATATTGCCAAAAGATGTATATACATTAAGTCAATAATATAAAAAGGAGGACATAGATGACAAGAGAGGATAGAATAAGGGCGGCCCTTGCAGGCGGAGAGGTTGACCGGCTTCCCTGCAGTGTGTGGATGCACCTTTCCGAGGTGGATCAGGATCCCAGATCCCTGGCGGAGGAGATGGTTTCCCAAAATGAGAAATATGATTTTGATTTTATCAAAATGATGCCCTTTGGCGCCTACTCCACCCAGGACTGGGGAGCTAAGATTAAAATTTACTGTGACCGCTATAAGGAACCGGTGATCATTGAACCGGGTATCAGGGAGCTGGGCGACTACGGTATGATCCGGCCTTTGGCAGCCACTCATGGAACCTGGGGCAAGACCCTGCAGGTCACCCGGCATCTTTCCAAGATCGTACCAAAGCACACGCCGTATCTGCAGACTATTTTCAGCCCGGCCACAACGCTTAAAAAGCTTACCAGCAACCGTCTGATACAGGATATGGTGGAACATCCCGAAGAAGTACATAAGGCGCTGCGGGCCATTACGGATACGACCATCAGCTTTGTGCAGGCCAATATTGAGGCAGGGGTAAGCGGCTTCTTTTTTGCTATTCAGACCGCGACCTATGATTTTATGACAGATGTGCTGTACGCGGAATTCTGTAAGCCCTATGATCTGGAAGTGATCAACAGCTATAAAGATAAGACATGGTTTAACGTGGTTCATATCCATGGATCCAATATCATGTACGATACGGTGAGCAAATACCCCTGCAACTGCATCAACTGGCATGACAGGGATACCCGGCCGGATATGAAGACAGCAAGGGAAACTGTTAAAAAGACCTTCCTGGGAGGAATACAGGAGGTTCCGAATATTATTAACGGTGTGTTGGATTACGACAGTTTCTTAAGGCGGAGCACACCGCAGCAGGTGATCGGCCATGTAAAGCAGGCAATCGCCATGGTGGATGGAAAAGGTCTGATCATTGGACCGGGATGCGTGTGTGATCCCAGGACGCCTGAGGAAAATCTCCACGCAGTAAGGAAAGCTGCTGAATTTTAACAGAACTGACAATCATCATACATAGGGTAATGGAGGTAAGGTATGGATTTAAAAAAAGGACAGGAAATTGAGGCCAAGGCGGAAGCCAAGGAATTTCCCAGTGGTTTGGTAATTATATGCGGATTAATTTTATTAGCGGCGCTGTTGACGTACATCATACCGGGGGGAGAGTATGTCAGGACTACCGTTGACGGAAGAGAGATGGTAGATCCCAATTCCTTCTCATATGTGGCAAGCCATCCGGCATCCCTGCTGGAAATTTTTACATCAGTGCCAAAAGGATTTCAGGCAACCAGCTGGATCTGCTTCCTGATCCTGATCGTAGGCGGAGCATTCAGCGTGATCAGTGATACAGGCGCTATCCAGGCAGCCCTGAACTCACTGTTAAAGAAAAGCAAGGGAAAAGACATTTTCTTTATTCCTGTTATTGTCCTGCTGTTTTCTATTGTCCCCACTTTGATGGGCACATTGGAGGCATATCTGGCATTTGTTCCTCTGGGAGTTATGCTGGCACGTTCCATGGGATTGGACGCATTGGTGGGAATTGCCATAACCGTGTGCGCGGGAGGCGCCGGCCTGGCAAGCGGAATCACGAATCCCTTCAACATCGGCGTGGCCCAGGGGCTGGTGGGGCTTCCTGTGTTCTCCGGTATCTGGTTAAGGATCCTGGCCTTTATCGGCTTTAATGTATCTGTTTCATTCTGGACCATGAAATATGCCATCATGCTGAAAAAGGATAAGAAGAACAGCTGGATCTATGATGTGGAGCAGCGTGCGGAGGGTTCCGACATGGTTGTGGAAATGCCGGAGTTCGATGCAAAAAGAAAACTGGTGCTTTTATCTGTTCTGGTAGGAATGGGCTACATCATCTATCTGGCTCTCACCGGCGGTGACTTTAAGAACGGCATTCCGGCCGTATTCCTGATGATGCTGGTAGTGGTTGGGATCGTTATGAAGTATTCTCCCAACGAGGTATTCCGCCGCTTTGGAAAGGGCGCTCAGGGAGTTGTGGGCGGTGTCCTGGTAGTGGGATTTGCAAAGGCGATCGCTTTGATCCTGGACAATTCCGGAACAGTGGATACCATTATCCATGCAGCGGTACAGATGTTAAACAATGCATCCGGCGTTCTCACGGCAGAGATCATGTACCTCATTGGCCATATCGGCAATTTCTTCATCATCTCCGATGCAGGACTTGCAACCGTATTGGTTCCCATCCTGTCCCCCATTGGAGACATGGCGGGAATCACACAGCAGACCGTATGTGCGGCTGCGATCCTGGGCGGAGCGCTGGGAAACATGATCATGCCTACTTCACCTCTGACCTCAGGCGCCATTGCCATGGCGGAGATTGATTACCGTGTATATTTAAGGTTTGTAATACGCATTTTCCTTACGAATTCCGTGTGGGCGGCCATCCTTGTGGCAATTGCAGCCATTGTTCAGATCGGGCCGTTTTAATAAAGTGCGCTTTCGGAGAATCCGCGGGTACACTAAAGTGCATTGGAGGAAAAAATGGAAAGAAATTCTGCATTATATAATCAATATATTGAGATCATAAAAAGAGAACTTGTGCCGGCAATGGGATGCACGGAGCCGATCGCTATTTCCTTTGCCGCGGCTGTGGCCGGAAAGCATCTGGGAAATCTGCCGGACCGCGTGACGGTGGAGGCCAGCGGCAACCTGATCAAGAATGTAAAAAGTGTGATCGTGCCCAATACAGACGGCTTAAAGGGGATAGAAGCAGCGGCGGCAGCGGGTCTGATCGCCGGAAATGCGGACCTGTTCCTGGAGGTGATCAGCCAGGTGACAAGCCGGCAAAAGGCGGAGATCCGCGAGTATCTGGACAGAAAGGTCATCAGCGTGGAGATCGCCAAATCAGATATTGTCTTTGATCTGATCCTCACAGCCTGGGCCGGGGATGACAAGGTGGTGGTCCGCATTGTAAATGAGCACACCAATATTGTTTACCTGGAAAAGAATGGGGAAGTCTTACTGGAAAAACCGTTCAGCTGCGGAGGTTCTGAGTCAGACGAGGAGAATGTGCTGACAGTGGACGGAATCCTGGATTTTGCCAAAACATGTGATCTGGAGGACGTGAGGGAGATCATCCGGCGTCAGATCAGCTATAACATGAAGATTGCAGAGGAAGGCCTTGACAATGACTGGGGAGCAAATGTGGGCAAGGTTATTTTAAAAACCAATGACCCCAAGGATGTCAGGATCCGCGCAAAGGCCAAAGCTGCGGCAGGTTCCGATGCACGCATGAGCGGATGTGAGCTTCCGGTGGTTATTAATTCAGGAAGCGGAAACCAGGGGATCACGGCATCCGTGCCTGTGATCGAATATGCCGGGGAGCTTCACAGCACCCAGGAGGAGCTGTACCGTGCCCTGGTGCTCTCCAACCTTCTGGGACTCCACCAGAAAGCCGGGATCGGACGTCTGTCCGCTTACTGTGGGGCGGTAAGTGCCGGCTGCGCCGCGGGCGCCGGGATCGCGTATCTTATGCATGAGGATGATAGGGTCATCAAGCATGCCATTGTAAACTGCCTGGCCATTACCTCCGGGATCATATGCGATGGAGCAAAACCATCCTGCGCGGCAAAGATCGCGTCCTCCATTGACGCGGCGTTTCTGGCCCTGGAAATGGCCAGGGACGGCCAGGAGTTTAAGGGCGGGGACGGAATCGTAAAGAAAGGCATTGAGAATACGATCGTAAGTGTCTCAAAGCTGGGCAAGGATGGAATGAGGGAGACCGACAAAGAGATATTGCGGATCATGGTTGGGGACTGATGATCATATAAGTGCAATTTGTGCAAGATCAGGCATGACTACATTTTTTGTAATCATGCCTTTTTTTGCGTTCTGTACACATATCCATGTGAAAGAGGGAAACTATGTTTGGAAAATGGATCAGGGACAAAAGGATTACAATCAGAGCGCGGACTGGACACTGTGAAGCTGCAGGGCGAAGGGATTGAACTTTTGGCATCGCCCGGACAGGATGTGAAGACAGGGGATCCCATTCTCCGTTTAGACCGTGATATGAAGATAGTTTTTTCGAGGGGGAGTCTTGTGAAGATAACAAAGGTAATCAATAACAACTCAGTGGTTGCACTGGCTGACAATGGGAACCCTTGGCCATGGGAACAATTCCGCAATTCCAGAAGGGTCTTATGGAACAGCAGGTATCGGTAGAAAAACTGGTGGTTGAGGCATGGATCGAACGGTCGTATCAAAAATTATGGCAGGCAATGACACTGTCCCGCACCGTACCAAGCGCGAAGGTTGCAAAGGAAGTACTGGATGCCCTGATGAAAGCCAATGGCGACTTCTGGCCGAAGTTGAGCTGAGACATGGGAAAACAGCCCGCGCTTCGGCTCACTAACCAAGGCATAGCAGAAGAGTTTTGAAAATAGATTGTAGCGCTCACTTTTTTTTGATATACTCATGACAGAGAACACTACGGATTTTTATAAATCCAGATATATTTTGTTATGGGGAGGGAGCCATGAACCGATTATCAGAACGGCTGAAGGAAGCAAAGCTGACGCCTCAGCAGAGACGGATCGCGGATTACTTTTTTAAAAACCAGGAGCGGATCGGCAACATGTCGTCCATGGATGTGGCAAAAGAGATCGGAGTCAGTGACGCATCCATTATCCGCTTTGCCAGAGCCATCGGATACCTGGGATTTACAGATCTTAAAAATGATATATACAATTCCCTGATCGGGGAAACCAGTGCCTCTGTGCGGAATATGCAGCTTTCAGAACGGTTCGATGTGCTGGCAGGAAAATACCAGGAGGAGGATATACCTGGCGCGTTTGTGGAGATGATGAATTATAATATTACCCGTACCTTTCAGCAGAATTCCCTGGAGAGCTATGAGAAACTGGCCGATATGATCATTGAGTCCAAAAGAAAATATGTGGCCGGATTGCGGGGGTGCATGGGAGTGTCCGCCCATTTTTCAAGGTTACTGGGATTTGCTATAAACGGGGTCACCCATCTGCCCAGCAACAGTGAGACGGAAGTGTTGGGAGCACTACAGGATGTTGGACCGGAGGACATTTTTATCCTGTTTTCCTTTGCCCGTTATTATAAGATCGACATGCTTTTAATCAATATGGCCAAAGAACATAAGGGCAGGATCTGCGTGGTTACTGACAGTCTGATGGCTCCCATGATCAAATATGCGGATATTTCCCTTGTGGTGGAAACCTCCCATATGAGTTTCTTTAATTCGGCCATAGGCGCTGACATGATAGCGGAATATATAATAACCCTTGTATGCAGAAAGAATAAAGAGGAATACAGGCTGCGGGCCAGGGAGAGGGACATTATGACGGAAGGGTTTCGTCTGATGCAGTAAGATATGAATGAATTGTTAACATTTTGTAGTGAGATAACAAAACGAGCTGGTTTTTATTGGCTCGTTTTTTTTATAACGAACTTTAGGCTGGTTTATGACGAAATAAGCAGAGATTTTTCGGGAATACAGCACGGAAAGGTGCATATTAAACAAAATGTAGTATATACTACAGAAATATTTATTGTTAAAAAATATACTACAAATTATATATTGACAGTAGCGTATACAACAGCTATACTTATTGTACGAAAAGAAAAACACACTACAAAAAACCGGTAGAATGTAGGACACACAACTGATAAGTCGTTAGAAGCAAACCATTAAAACAAGGAGGTTGGATATGCTTATTTATTTAAGCGAATATATTCATCCGGACGCAGTCCGGATGATCAGGCAGCGTGCAGATATCACTGACAATTTTAACCGTATAGAAGACATTGATGGGATTATACTGCGTACTGTAAACGTAAACCGCCGGATCATTTCACAGGCAAAAAAGTTAAAGGTGATCGGAAAACACGGAGTGGGGTGCAATACCATTGATCTGGATGCGGCCAGGGAGGCGGGCATCACAGTGGTGAATACGCCTTTGGCCAATACCAATTCAGTGGCGGAACTGATTGTGGGACTGATGCTGGATATAAGCAGGAACATAGCGGCATGTGACGCAAGGATCAGGGGAGAGGGATTTGCATGTATTGCTCCGCCTGAGATGACGGGGATCGAATTGACGGGAAAGACAGTGGGGCTTGTGGGCATGGGAAATATTGCCCGGCGCATGGGCGAGATACTCAGGAACGGATTTGGTGTAAGGCTTGTGGGCTATGATCCGTATTGCTCAGAGGAACAGGCAGCTTTCTGGGGGATCAGAAAATATGATGATCTGAATTCCATGCTGGAGGCATCGGATTTTGTGAATATCAGTGTCCCATTGACACCTTCAACCATGAATATGATATCAGAAGAAAACTTTAACCATTTTAGAAAAAATGCCGTTCTTATAAATGCCGCAAGAGGGGGTGTGGTAAACGAGGATGATCTGTACCATGCATTAAAGGAGAGAAGGCTGAGGGCGGCGGCCTGCGATGCGTTTGTTGAGGAACCGCCCAGGGGAACGAATAAGCTGATGACACTTGACAACTTTTGCGCAACCCCTCATATCGGAGCTAATACGGAAGAGGCCCTCTACAGGATGGGGATGGAAGTTGTGGAAGAAGTATTAAATGTGATAGATGGAAAGAATGTAAAAAACCGTGTTATATAAGCGAAAAAGAATATGGAGGAGAAAAATATGAGCAGGACAGGATGTGTGATCGTAAAGGACTTTAAGCGCCCGGAGCGAGCGTTGGTAGAGAGGTTTGCAGGCGTGGCAGCGGCCAATCTGGATGACTGTATGAACCGTATATCAGCGGCCCATGAGGATATCAGCCCGGTCAATAAAAGCAGTCTGCTGGGAACTGCATTTACTGTAAAAGTCCCGGAGGGGGATAATCTGATGTTTCATGTGGCCATGGACCTTGCAAAGCCGGGGGATGTGATCGTAATCGATGCCGGCGGTGATACAAGACGTTCCATTTTCGGAGAATTGATGGTTACATATTGCAGGAAACGGGGGATTAATGGAATTGTAGTGGATGGATCCATCCGGGATGTGGGAGCCATGGAGGTTCTGGATGATTTTGCTGTCTACGCCCGCGGGGTAACGCCGGACGGACCCTATAAAAATGGGCCGGGGGAGGTAAATACCCCCATAGCCTGCGGTGGGAGAACCGTCTATCCGGGGGATATTGTTCTCGGGGATGAGGACGGAGTTGTTTTTATCCGTCCGGGAGAAGCGGAGGAACTGCTGAAAAGGGTGGATGCCCTTCACGCAAATGAACTGAGGATTCTTGATACCATTGAAAAAGAAGGCACCTATATCCGGCCTTGGGTGGATGAAAAGATAAGATCACTGGGGGTTGGATATGTGGAATACATGGAGTATATGTAGTATATGGAGTACATGGGATTGTAAGACAGGGGTAATCTGAATTGGAATATTGGGGGTAATGTGATGTTTGCTACAGCAGTAAATGAATTAATGTTTCTGTTTTTATTTTTGCTTGCCGGGGTTGTTTTGCGTTCTGTGGTAAAACCACTGCGGAAATTATATCTTCCCTCCGGACTGATCGGGGGAGCCCTTGCATTGATCCTGGGTCCGCAGGTCCTTGGAATTATTAAAATTCCGGAGAACTGGTCCGGTATGGCGTCACCTATGATTAACATTGTATTGACAACCACGCTTTTTGGCATTTCCATCAGCATTTCCAAAATGAAGTCCTTTGCAGGAGCCATCAGCTCCAACCTGCTGTCCTATTTTTCACAGCTTGCAGTTGGGATACTGGCAGCTTTGGGCCTGCAGAGGATATGGACCGGGCTTCCTAGGGAGTGGGGAGTCATGACTGTATTTACATATTGGGGCGGGCACGGGGCCGCCACCTCCTCTGGAACCTTGTTTGAGGAACTGGGTGTAGAGGGGATGCTCAGCATTGGCCTGATCCTTGCGACTCTTGGACTGATCGTTGCCATGGTGGTGGGAATGGTATGGGTCAATATTGGCGTGAGAAGAGGCTGGGCAAGGGCCTTGTGCAATGCTAAGAACAAAGGAAATGACAGGAAGAGTGACTATATTCCAAAGGAAAAGCAAAAACCTCTTGGCCATGCAACGGTTGCTTCTGATTCCATCAACGGCCTGGCCATGCAGATGTGCTTTGTGTTCCTCAGCATGTGGATCGGAAGCGTGCTCTTTGGGCTGATCGCAAAGGTGATCCCGGCTGCCAGCAATATCCCGTCCCTTCTTTACGGCATTGTGGGCGCGATCATCATATGGTCTGTTTTGCGGAAAACACATTTGGATCCATATGCCGACAAGGATACCATTGATAATATAGGGGGAGTGGCTCTTGAAATCTGTATCTGTTCAGCAACGGCAACCCTGGATCTGAATTTCTTTGCAAACAATCTTGCTCCGATCATGATCCATATGCTGGTGATCATCGTGCTCATGTCCTTTGTGTGTATGGTGCTGATGCGGCGCTGGTTTGGAGAGGATTGGTTCCCCCTGGCACTGATGTTCTTTGGGGCGAGATGCGGCTCGACCCCAAGCGGGCTTGCCCTTGCGCGCTGCGTGGACCCTGATGTGAAGACGGAGAGCTGGGAAGCGTTTGGTGTGGCACAGGGGTGTTTTGTGCCCGTCACCTCCACCCTGGTTGCCATATTGCCGGTGATCGCCGTCAATAACCTCTGGATACTGGTGGGGATCGGGGCCGTGATCTCAGCGGCCATGATCGTGTTTAATGAACTGGTGGTGAGAAAACGTTAGACGGCCCGGGTTTAAGGTTGATCTATAATAATGGCCATAAGTGATAACCGGTATCCTGATGGGGATACCGGTTATATTTGCAGACAGGGATAAATCAATGTTTATTTTTTGGGAATATACGCCCCCTTCAGGTATCCCTCCTCAGGCATTTTCCGTATGGTATACAGATAGTCCTCCAGCTTGTCAAAACGGTGGGTGATGAGTTCTCCAAAGGGGATCTCCCTGTGTTTCTTTAAAAGGCGGAATGCACTGTCAAAGGTAGAGGGAGAGTTTGCGATCAGGCCGCATATCCGTGCATTGCTTTCAAAGATCAGCTGGGGAAGGGATACTGTGACTTCATGGGTATTCAGCATACTCATGGGGAGTCCCACCTCTATGTAGGTGCCCAGTTTTTTTACCATCTTAAGTCCCTGCAGGGTCGCGCTCCAGTGGTTGGCGCATTGGAGGACCAGGTCCGCGCCGCCGTCTGTGGCCTGGATGACGGCCTGAATGCATTCCTGGTCCGTCATTCCCGACAGGTTGACAGCCCTGTCAACGCGTGCCAGTTCCCGGGCTTTTTCAAGCTTGGAGTCAATCATGTCCGTGATGACAAGCTGTTCAACACCCATGTGGCGCAGGATCATGGCTGCGATGATCCCAATCGGGCCGGCTCCGATCACAAGGGCGTGGGTTTTGGTTGAGATACCTTCCTGTAAGGTTCCGCTTTCAGTCATGGCCATCTCAATGGCCCGCATGGCCACGGCAACAGGGTCCATGAGGGCTGCAATCTCGCCCGGCATATCATCCGGTATCTTCCACACAAAGGTTTCAGGATAAATATACACATAATCTCCGAATCCTCCTTTAAAATGAGGATACAGATCCGGATTGGTGTTGGGTACACCGGGGGCATTCTGGTGGGGAGAAGGACCGCCGTAGATGAAGTCGTCATCACACACACCGCATATGCCGGCGCCATGGGACATGCAGCTTGGGCATTTCCCGCAGGTGATATGGGGATATACGGCAATCCTGTCCCCCAGCTTAAGATCCCCGCCATAGCAGTGGATAAAACGGTTGGCGTCTTTTCCCATGCTGACGATCTTTCCTGCAAATTCATGCCCGTCACAGAACGGGGCATCAGGCTTTACTTTGATAAAATGCCCGTCCGAGCCGCAGATCAGGGCAGCCTCCACCTGTATGACCAGCCCATCGTCAGCGGCTTTTGGCACTGGATATTCTTTGATATCCACCTCGTAAGGTCCTGTTATGACAAGTGTTTTCCCGGTATTCATTCTTGTTACCTCCTTTGAATTTTTATAATAAAAAAGCCCTTATACGCACTGATAGCGTATAAAGGCAAATCGTAACCTCTTTATCCGGGAAGGGCCATCCATAAGCTGCTTCCCAATTCCATATTATGACCTTAATATATAGTAAATAAATCAGAATGTCAATTCTTTTTTTGAGAAATACTTCTCCTTTTATTCTTCCTCCAACAGCCACTGCACGGGCACATTCAGGATTTTTGCAATCACCTTTACTTCGTAGTCCGCCACAAAACGGGTTCCTATCTCAATGCGGCTGATGCTGTCCTGCTCCATGAGTATACCCTCTGTCTGCAGCTTTGCGGCAAGGGCGTATTGTGACAGACGCTGTCTTAAGCGGGCTTCCCGGACCCGTTTGCCGCATAGGTTTTTCTTGCCCTTGTAATCGTATATCTTCATCGCAAACTCTCCTTTTACCGGGTAATTTCCGGTAATTTACTTGACTTTACCATATATAAAACGTAAAATTATGTTAAAGATAAGTGAAGTAAATGCAATTTGTTATAATTTCGTTATTGTGCATATAACAGGTGGGATAATCAGTCTTTTTATTGGCGAAGGGAGCAGGTATTGTGAAGGAAGATAGTTGTTTAAATGTCTATATTGCGGAGGATGAATCCATCATACTGATGAATTTTAAGATGATTCTGCAGCGGTTGGGGTATCATGTGGCTGGCAGCGCGGTCAAGGGGGACAGGGCGCTGGATGAGATATTGGAATTAAGGCCGGATCTGCTTTTGCTGGACATCAACATGCCGGGAATGGATGGGATCACGCTGTTTAATCAGGTGTCTAAGGTGTATGAGACGGCCTGTATATTCATAACAGGGCATTTTACGGAAGCATTTGTGGAAAGCGCAAAGGAAGCAGGCGCGTTAGGTTACCTGATCAAGCCTGTGGATGAGAAACAACTGAAGGCATCCATTGAAGTGGCTATGGCCCGTTTTGAGGAACGGCGGATACTCAGAAGGGAAACGGAAAAGTTAAAATCAGATCTGTCCGACAGAAAATATATTGAGAGGGCCAAGGGCATCCTTATGGACTCGTTTGGACTGAAGGAGGGGGAGGCCATGGCCAGGCTGCAGAAGCTCAGCAGAGATAAGAATAAAAAGTTGGTGGTGATCGCAAAAGAGCTGATTGAGAAAGACAGGATCATACTGCGATAGGGGGCGGGAAAGGAAGGATATTTGTGGCATTGATAGAGATCAGGCAATTATATGGAGGACAGAGGGGAACGAGGGTACGGGGCTTTGACCTGACAATCGAAAAGCCTGAGATCCACGTGGTTTTATGCACCAGCATTTCTGCTCTGGATGAACTGGTCCATATCATGTACGGAACTGCCCTTTACAGATCCGGGCATTTTCAGGTGGATGGGAAGAATGCCATTGGCCTGAGAAATAAGGAGGTCCAGTATATCACCATGGATACCTATCTGTTCCCTGGCTTTACGGTGATGGATAATATATTCATGGCATCGCATGAATACGGGTTCATGACCAGAAAGAAGATACAGAGACGATTCGGATATCTCATGAAGGAGACGGATTGCGCCATACCTGATATGAGGGTGGATCATCTGACAGCGGAGCAAAAGAAAATGGTGGAGGTCCTGCGCTGCTATGCGGAGCGTCCAAAGCTTCTGGTGGTGCATGAACTGGCGGGTAACCTGTCTTACCGCAATCTGATGTGGGCCAACACTTTATTTACAAATCTTAAGAACAGCGGGACCACGGTTCTATATCTTACCAGCAAGTGGGAGGATATGCTGAAGATCGGTGATTCGGTATCGGTTCTGCGGTCAGGCAAAAACCTTGGTACATTTACAAAAGAGGAGGTGCTGGCCACACCACAGAAAACTTATTATCTTATGCTGGGCGGACAGACCATGGCTTCCCTCTTGGATTCCGGGGATGGAGGCGGGCAGCAGGACTTTGTCAATACCATCGTATCAGGGGTCAAGCTTTTGTCCCAGGACAGCGACAGTGAGAATGTACTGAAATTTTTCATGCGCCAGGTGAGCAGAAGCCTGAAGGCTGCCAACAGCATTGTGTACGTGTCGGACAGGAATTCAGCAAGGGTACGTTTCATATCCGGGCTTGACTTCCACGGAGATGAACTCCCTCTGATCAAAAGGGATGTGGTGAGGCAGATATCTTCCACAGAAGAGCTTTTTTATACCAATTATCTGGATGTACACCTGGGAGATCTGTTGGAAAACCGGATGAACATTTCCATGATACACACCATGGTATGTATACCGGTCAAGTTCGGGGACAATTATCTTGGGCTTTTGCAGGTGTATTTTGATGATGACTATGCCTATACGCAGGCGGATAAGGATTATCTGTCCGCGATTGCCAATGAACTGGCCTTTGCCATTGAGTCATTCCGTCTCAAGGGCAGATCTGTTCTGATACAGGAGAGCCATCACCGCATTAAAAATAACCTGCAGATGATCATTTCCCTGATGGAGTTACAGAAATACCGTCTGTTCCAAAACGGGGAGTATGTTAAGGCGGAACATATTTCGGACACATGGGACACTTTGGTAAAACAGGTAAAGAGCATCGCGTCCATCCACGATATGCTGTCCAGAGAGGAGGAGACGGACAGCATCATAGGAGTGGATGTGATCATTCGGGCCATACGGGATTTTTATGCAGGGGAAGCGGATATACAAACAGAGATCGAACGTTGCATCATTCCCCACAACCGGGCCACCTCCCTGGCGCTTCTGGTCAATGAACTGATCAGCAATGGGGTCAAACATGCAGCCAGGGAAGATAAACGGCTTGCGATCCGGCTGTCATTGAAGCGCTGCGGGGAGAGCTATTCTTTTATTTACCATGACAATGGACCCGGATTTCCTGAGGGGTTTGAACCCTGGAAAAGCAAGGGGATCGGGATGACCATCATGCAGTCCATTGTAGTGGAGGAATTTGAGGGCGGCTTTTGCTGTGGAAACAGGAGCGGCGCGCTGATTGAAATTACAATACCCTACTGAAATTTTGTGTAAACAATATGCTGTAAGCATAATATTTGTATTATATGATAAAGATAAGTAAATTGATTAAAAATATCTTGACGATAAGAACTTTGTATGATACCATATGTCATAAGACAGTAAAAACTTACGGATGGTTTTTGCTAACATAGAATGTTTGGTCATGATTGCCAACACGAATTTTTTCGTGTTGGCTTTTTTGCGTTTTAACCTAAGAAATGAAAAAGGAAGGAGATAAAAAGTATGTCATTGGTAGGTTTGAAGGAGGTATTAAGGGACTCAATTGAAGGGAGGTATGCGGTAGGGGCCTTTGACGCCACAGATCATCTGTTCGCGGAATCCATTCTCCTGGCGGCAGAGGAGACAAGGACGCCTGTGATCCTCATGGTGGGGGATTTTCCGGCGCCTGTGGATTATGACAATTTCTATCCGTATCTGGTTGACCGGATCAGCAGGACCCATGTTCCGGTATGCCTGCATTTTGACCATGGAGCAAGCTTTGAGGCATGTGCCCTGGCGATCAGGAGGGGGTGCACATCCATCATGATCGATGGTTCCGCCCTGTCCTTTGAGGAGAACGTGGCTCTGACTAAAAAGGTGGTGGAAATGGCCCATGCCTGCAATGTGGAGGTGGAAGGGGAGATTGGTTCCGTGGGAAGGAATGAGAGCCTGGAGGGGGAGAACGCAGTGTCCCTTTATACGGAGCCTGAGGATGCAGCGGAGTTTGTAGCGCTTACAGGGGTGGATGCCCTGGCTGTCTCCATCGGTACCGTACACGGGGTATATAAAAAGGCGCCCAAAATGGACTTTGAACGCCTGGCCAGGATACGGTCCCTCATTGATATTCCTCTGGTCATGCATGGCGGATCAGGACTTTCCGTGGAAGACTTCCACGCGGCGGTCAGCAACGGTATGAATAAAATCAATGCATTTACCAACTTGTCCATTGCAGTGGCTGACCGGATTGCGGAGACAGCCAAGGCGCTGCCGCCCAAGACCATAACCGGTCCTTTATATGAGGCGGCCATAGAGACGGGAAAGCAGCAGGTAATGGAACATATAAAACTGTTTGGGACAAAAACCATTGATCGTTAACACAAGGAGAAAGGGGAAGGAACATATGAAAAAAAATCGGTTAAGAGTATTGGCAATGGCTATGAGCGCAGTAATGCTGGCAGGGTGTACCACTACGCCGTCCGTGGGAACAGGGACCCAGGAGACAGCAAAGCCATCGGAGAGTGCGGCAGCGGCGGACACCACGGCAGAGGCCGGGGCAGCGGAAGCTGAAAGCGGGGATACAGGGGATACGTCTGCAGTTCAGCAGGAATTCCCGCCTTTAAAGGTGGCCCGGGACAGGCCGCTGAAGGTGGGGTATCTGTATTCCAATCTGGAAGCGGAATCCTGTACGCGTTCTTATAACCAGATCCGGATTGAAGCTCCCCACAGGGGATGGGAGCTGACCGAAGTCTATTTCAGCCAGCAAAAGCCTGAAGAAGCGCGCACGGGAATGCAGACCCTCATCACCCAGGACGTGGACGCGATCGTTATTTACAACATGGAGATCGTGGGCATTGCGGATCTGATCCTCCAGGCGCGGCAAAATGGGATCGGCGTCTACAATGTGGACAACCAGCTTGTACCGGGGGTGGTTGCCAACTCCTGCCAGCCCAATGGCGTGGCGGCAGCGGAGTTTGCGTACTATATGGGTGAAAAATATCTGTGGAATGCCAACTATGCCGTCATCGCAGCTCCGTCCCTGCAGGTACATGTTGAAAGGACGGATCCCATTAAAGCCATCTACGACCAGTATCCCGGCATGAAGCTTTTGGGAGAGGAGTCCTTGAATCCTTCCGGCAGTGAATCCATGGGACAGCAGGCCTATAACTATACAAAACGGTTTATAGAAAAATATGGGACAGACTTGGATATCCTGATCACCAGCTATGACGGAGCGGCTGTGACTGCGGATGAAGCAGCGGCCCAGGCCATCGGCGGGACTGATGTGGCCATCATTGGCGTGGACGGCGGATCCGAGACATGGTCACACATGCGCAAGGGCGGCAACTTTAAGTATTCGTATGCGCAGCCAACAGAACTGTACTGCCATAAAATCTGCGAGCTTGTGGATGAACTCCAGATACAGGGACTGACCCCGGGGGACAACGGATGCAGCATCAGCGCTTACGGAGAGACTATTTATTCCAGCGGTAAGATCATTGACCAGGACCACGTGCCGGCGCCGAACCAGAGCATTCACTCTGTATTTGATTTTTACGGCGGGGATCCTGATGATCAGGAAGCATGGTACAACTGGAATGACGGACCGGGAATCTATATGATAGCGGATAAATAGGCGGACCGGATCGGACAGGCATATGCCGGGAGGATTTCTCCCGGCATTATAAAAAAGGAGGAAACACTTTGGGCGGCGATACGGAGATTGTATTGGAGACAAGAGAACTTTATAAAGCGTTTCCCGGCACAATTGCAACCAATAACGTGAGCTTTGACGTACACAGGCAGGAAATACATGCGATCATCGGGGAGAACGGCGCCGGAAAAAGCACATTATGCAAATTGCTGACAGGACTGTACCAGCCGGACCGCGGAGATATTATTTTCATGGGTAATAAGGTGTGCTATAAAACCACCACGGAAGCAATGGCAGCCGGTATCAACATGGTATATCAGGAACGAAACCTGATCCCTCATCTTACCGGTGCGCAGAATATCATGCTGGGAAACGAATTGACGAAGATGGGAGTGATCCTGGACGAAAAGAGGATCAGGGATACCGCCTATCAGATCAGGGATGAACTGGGGATCGAGATCCCACTGGATATTCCGGTGGGGCGCCTCAGCGCAGGCGTACAGCAGTCCATTGAAATTGTGAGGGCATTTTCCACCAAGCCAAAGCTGCTGATCCTGGACGAACCCACTGCATCCCTGGGGGAAAGGGAGATAACTCCTTTTCTGGATTTTATCACAAAGATTAAAAAATCCATGGATATTTCCATTATATTTATATCTCATAAGCTGGATGAGGTGTTCCAGGTGGCGGACAGGATCACTGTGTTTACAGAGGGAGTTAAGGTGATGACCGCAGGTAAGGAGGAGACCACCAGGGAAGACTGTATCTGCGCCATGCTGAAGAATGGAAATGTGGAGCCTATTAAGATCAGGGAAAAGCCTGAGGATGCGTCTGTGATACTGGAGGTAGGGGACTGCACGTATGATGGGGAGAAGCATCATCTGGGATTTCATGTTGACGCAGGTGAAGTGGTGGGATTTTACGGGCTGGTGGGGTCCGGGAGAACGGAGTGCGCCAATGCCATATTTGGCATCAGTCCAATGGATGAGGGGAGTGTAAGGCTGAACGGCGAACTGGTGGGGGATATCACAACCCACGGGATGATAAGGAAGGGGCTTATCATGACTCCGGAGGCCAGGGCCCACGGCATGTTCAGGACATACAGCCTGATTGAAAATATAGAGATCCTCTTCCTCAACCAGTTCTCCAACCGGTTCGGGATTGTCAGGGACAAAGAGGCATATGATTTCTCCGGCAGCGTACTGGAAGCCAACGGCGTGCGCTATTCCAGCAAGGAGCAGATCATAAGCCAGCTCAGCGGCGGCAATATACAAAAGATCATAATCGGACGCTCCATTGCCGTGGAGAACTGTTCATTGATCATTTTAGATGAGCCTACAAACGGCCTTGATCTGGGCGCAAAGCATGACGTATATCTGAAAGCCAGGAATCTGGCGGAGGAGCATCAGAAGGGCGTGATCTTCATTACATCGGAGATAGACGAGCTCTTCAGCGTGTGCAACAGGGTATATGTATTTGCCTTTGGCAATATTGTGGAGGAATTTACAAGGGAACAGTTTGACAGGCAGAAGATATTAGAGGCAGCATTCAGAACATCGGGAGGAAATAATAATGGAGCATAAAAAGAAAACATCCGCAAACTCTTTTGAAAAAGCCGTGATGCTGGAAGTGATGGGAAAATACTTTCTTCTGATCGCAACAATTCTGGTTTCCATCATGTTTGCAATCGCATCCCCAAGCTTTCTAAAGGTGACCAATATCCTGGATATTTTCAGGGCGGCTTCCATTATCGGCATCATGGGGATCGGGCTTACCATTGTCCAGTCAACCGGGGATTTTGACTTTGCCATAGGGGCGGAGGCAACCGTGGGGGCCTGTGCCATTGCTAAGGTCATGGTGGAACTCATTCCTAACTTTTACATAGCATTCCTGCTCACCATGATCGCGGTGGCCTGTATCGGCCTGTTTAACTCATACATAGTGATCAATATCGGGATGCAGGCGTTTGTGGCCACCTTTGGAGTGTCCACCCTGATGGTAGGAATCTGCAAATTTCTTACCGGAGGGGGACAGTATTATTCCACCAGCTGGCCATCGGGGTTCTCTGTGCTGGGGCAGGGGTTCATACTGGGGATCATACCGGTTTCAGTTGTCCTGCTGGCTCTTTGCACGGTCATTGCCTTTGTGTTCATGGAAAAGACAAAGACAGGGCGTTATATTTATGCGGTGGGAGCGAACCCGGTTGCCTCCCAGCATGTTGGGATCAATATAAGACGGAACCGCAGGATCGCCTTTGTGGTGTGCTCCATGTTTGCGGGCTTTGCCGGAATCATCCAGGCGTCCATGCTGAGCAATGTCACTCCATCCATGGGAGATTCCAACTTCCTGCCGGCCATGAGCACTTGTATGCTGGGGGCCACTTTCCTGCGGCCTGGGGTATTTAACATACTGGGCACGATCCTGGGTTCCATCCTGCTGGCGGTCATATCCAACGGACTGACCATGGTGGGGGCGTCTTTTTTCCTGAAGGACATTATTCAGGGCGCGGTATTGATCTTTGCAGTGGGATTTGTTGCGGTTATCAGACATAAACGGTAAAGCCATAGGTTAAAGGAGACAGACAATATGGACAAGAAAAAGGTTCTTATCATTCAGGATTTTTCCATGAATGAGGCGGCAGTGGGAAAATACGATTTTCTAAAGGAATATGATGTGGAGCTGGATGTGGTGCAGGACGCCCATGATATATCAAAAGATGAATTCATGAACCGTTTCCTGACCTTTGAGACAAAGGGGCCGGATGCTCTTCCTGTGAACGTGGAGATGGTGGAGAAAATGCGTGACGCGCATATTGTTATCAGCCATTTTTCGCCTGTCAGTACAGTGGCCATTGAGAAGGCTGAGAATTTGGAAACGATCTGTATCCTGCGCAGCGGGGTGGAAAATGTAGACCTTAAGGCAGCTTCCCGAAAGGGTGTGAAGGTAAGCAATGCTCCGGGAAGGCTGGCAGTGGTAGTGTCTGAATTTACAGTGGGCATGATATGTGCAGAGACAAAGAATATTGCCAGGGCCCATGCCAATATGATGAAAGGGGTATGGGAGAACCGGTATTATAATTCCGAGTATGCCACCACCCTGGGAAAACGGAACATAGGGCTGGTGGGCTATGGGACCATTGGTACAAGGGTTGCCGGGATGATGGCAAGCTTCGGCGCTAATATCCTTGTATACGATCCCTATACCCCGGAGGATAAGATACAGGAGGACGGATACGAGCCTGTGGGCCTGAACGAGCTGTGCAGCCGGTCGGATGTGATCTCCATTCATTACCGCCTTACGCCGGAGACAAAGAATATGATCGGCGGGGAACAGTTTGGGCTAATGAAACCCCATGCATTTTTGATCAATTCGGCCAGGGCCGGACTGGTGGACGAGGAATGCCTGATTGACGCACTTAAAAATCACAGGATCGGCGGGGCGGCCCTGGACGTATTCCATGAGGAACCTTTGGGACCGGACAGCCCTTATCTTAAGATGGATAACGTGACCCTGACGCCCCACATTGCGGGAACAGCTTCCAATTCGGATGAACTGACCTTTGATATCATGGAGCATACCCTGCGGCATTATTTTGAAACCGGTGAATGGATGCACGTGGTAAATTAGGAGAAAGACGAAAGGATAAATGAAAGGGGGATAGGATGAAGCGGGATTCAATATTAGTGGTGGATTTTGGCACTTCCAATGTTCATGTCAATGTGGTGGATGTCCGGGACGGGCAGATCCTGTATTCCCGTTCGCGAAGATACAGGATGATATCCCCGGAGGACGGCTATACGGAGATCAATCCCAGGGAACTGTGGCATGCCTCTGAACAGTGTGTAAAGGAAGTGATAAGTGATATGGAGGCGGTGGAGCTTCACGGTATTACCTTCTCCTATTTTGGGGATAACCTGATGCTGGTTGACAGCAATGGGGAACCGCTGACCAATATCATACTTGCTTTTGATGTAAGGGGAGCGCGGGAAGCCGCGGAGGACTTTCCCAGGCGCTTTACGGACGAGGAATTTATCAGAATCACAGGAAGTACCTGCGTCCCCTTCTGTACCGGGCCTAAGATCTTGTGGTTTAAGAAGTACAGGAAGGATCTGTTTGAGAAAGCGGCTCATTTTTACACAAACCAGCAGTGGGTGAATCAGTGCCTGGGATTGGAACCCCTGAATGACTATACCATGGCATGCAGGAAGATGCTGTATGACAGTAAGAACAGGGAGTGGTCCAAACCCATACTGTCTTTTCTGGGGATCCGGGCCGGGCAGCTGGGAGAGGTGGTACCGTCCACGGATATGATCGGCCACATAGACAGATACGGGGAGGTGATATTGCCTTTTACCCTGCCTGTTATCATAGGCAGCCATGACTGTGACTGCGGGATGTACGGTGTGCGGGCAGGATTGACCGATGAAGGCGTGGTTGGGGATATTACGGGAACCTACGACCACCTGGGATTCATTGCCCGGGGATATGTAAACGCAGGCGAGGAAATGCTGGAGGAACAGATATTTTCTTATTGCGGGCCGCTTGAGGATACCAGTGTATGCCTGGGTGCATTTCCCACATCAGGCGCTGTTCTGGAATGGTTTATGAGGGAGATCATCGGGGACTGTTCGCAGCAATCCTATGACAGGATGTGGGACAGGGCCATGTTTGATGGAAGGGGGACGCTGCTGTTCGACCCCAACTTTTCAGGTAATCAGGGTGGATTACATGGGCTGGGTCTGACCAAGACCAGGGAGGAACTGTTTGAGGCCATGATCGAATCCCTTACTTTTGAAGCCAGACGGATCCTGGAGGGGTGCAGGAAGATAAAAAAGGAGGATGTATCCAAGGTATGTGTGGGCGGAGGCGCTGCCCGTTCCGGGAAATGGATGCAGCTGCGGGCGGATGTATGGGGCTGCCGGGTTGAGCGCATGGAGAATATAGAAGTATCTTCCTTGGGAGCAGCAGTTCTGGCAGCTGTGAAGACCGGGCTGTATCCGGGGATCAGGGAGGCATCCGTCCATATGCTTAGGATCAGGGATGTGTACGAACCCGTACCCGCGGTCCGGGAGCGATATGAGGAAAAGTACAGGGAATATATGGCCTTTGTTCAAAGCAGGACAGGGGAAGACCTGGAATGTGACGTTTTGGGAAAAGCAGTCAGCGGAAAGGCGGTTTTATGATAACCAGGAAACTGTTAAGGACCATTGATGAGATCCAGCAGATCCAGCGGCTGGCCACCGTGTGTCCGGAGCCGGTGGGGATCCATTCGGATGACGGGAGCATAATCATTGATGCTAAAAGCTACATTGGAATGTATGCGGTTGATTTCAGAAAGCCCATCTGTATCGTAACGGAGTCAAAGGAATTCCACCAGGCGATCAGGGATATTGGAGAGACACTGCAGGAATGAGACAGGGGAAAGGAGAGAAAGGACTATGAGATATAAACATGTAAAAAATGCGGGGATCGATCTGTCGGCACTGGCAGTGGGAACCTGGGCGATCGGAGGGCAAAAGTGGGGGGATGTGAATGAGAAGGATTCCATCAAAGCCATACGGGCTATGATCGATGAAGGTGTGAATCTGGTGGATACGGCCCCTGTTTACGGCAACGGACACTCCGAGGAGGTGGTGGGAAAAGCCCTGGAGGACGGCTACCGTGACAAGGTGTTTCTTGCAACAAAATTCAGCATCAGCAATGATGAGAACGGGGCGATCATCAACAACGGCTCCTATGAAAATGCCATCAGGGAGTGTGATGATTCCTTAAGGCGTCTCAAGACAGATCATATAGATATCTATATCATGCACTGGCCGGATCCGGGAACGCCTGTGGAGGAGACAATGAGGGCATTGGATGATCTGAAAAAGAGCGGTAAGATCCGTTATGTGGGTGTTTCTAATTTTAACAGGGAGCTGATAGAAGCGGCCCAAAAGGTGGTCCGGATCGATTTTCTCCAGCCCCCGTACAGCATGGTGGAGGAGAGCCAGAAGAATCTGCTCATGTGGTGTGAGGAACAGGGGATCGGCACCATGACCTATGGTTCCCTGGGAGCCGGGATTCTTACAGGAGCTGTCCGTGAGCTGCCTGACTGGGAGGAAAATGACTTTAGATATACATTTTACGACTATTTCAGGGATCCAAAGTTTTCCAGGATCATGGAACTCTTAACGGTTCTGGACCAGATTGCCCTGGCCCGGCAGAAACCGCTGGCGCAGATCGCCATTAACTGGAGCACCCAAAAGAGCTATGTGTCCACGGCAATCTGCGGAGTCAGGGACCCGCAGCAGGCATGGGAGAACTGCTCTACCTTTGATTGGGAGCTCACTGCGGATGAGATGGGGATCATTGACGAGGCGGTTAAAAGACTGATATCCTGTGATCAGAAGATTGTATAAAAGCTTGAATCATGCGGTGTTCCGGGCTTTAGCGGAAGAGAAAGCCCGGAAGATCGTTTTGTGTGCTGAGCTTGGAATATGCGGCATCCGCTTTACAGTCCGGCCAACAGCCGTTATAATCAGTTTAGGCACTTATGAATGCCGGACTAAGCAGAGGGCAGGCGGGGAAAAGAGATGGACTTCACAGGGTTATTTGAGATTCAGGGAATGCTGTTCAGTATCATGATATTAGGTCTTTTACTCAAAAAGAAGGGTGTTATAAAGGAACAGAGCCAGGAACTGCTGACGGATCTGGTGGTCTATGTGACCCTGCCGTGCAGCATCGTTCGTTCCTTTGAGATCGAGTTTGATCATGAGATCCTGGTCAATTGCCTGATCATTCTTATTGTTGCCCTGGGGATCCAGGTCGGCTCCTATATCCTGAGTTTTATTCTCTATCCCCACATGGGCGAAAGGCGCAAAAAGGTTCTTCAGTACGCCACCATATGTTCCAATGCGGGAATCCTGGGCAATCCCATAGCGGAGAGCATTTTCGGCCCCCTGGGCCTTCTCTATGCATCCATATACCTGATCCCCCAACGGATATTCATGTGGTCGGCCGGACTTACCTATTTTACCGAGGCGCCGGATAAAAAGACACTTGTAAAAAAGGTGACGACACATCCCTGCATTCTGGCTGTGGGCCTGGGGCTGGTCCTGATGATCTCAGGCATCAGGCTCCCGTCCGTGGCAGAGCAGACTGTAAAAACACTGGCCTCGGCCAACACTGCCCTGTCCATGCTGTTTATCGGAAGCATTCTGGCAGGGGTGAGCTTTAAGTCCCTGTGGAACCGCGTCACCCTATATTATTCCCTGATCCGCCTGGCATTCATCCCCTGCCTGATCTATCTGTTCTGTCTGGCATTCCATGTGGAGCCGGTGGTGACAGGGGTATCCGTGGTATTGGCCGGAATGCCGGCTGCCAGTGTCACGGCTATCCTGGCAGCCAAGTATAAGTGTGATGCGGTGTTTGCGGCAAAATGTGTGGTTTCGTCCACATTGTTGTCCATGGTGACCATACCGGCTTTGTGTTTGATGGTTCGATAATTGATATAAATCTCTTTACTCAAGCAGCTTCCTCACCATCTCAGCGCTAAAGGTAACCTGAGAGACATGGTTCACCTCGATCTGGTAAAGGGCGTTGGCGGCTATATGCTCCGCGGCCTGCTCCAGATCACGGATCCCGGTGGTGTTGCTGTATTTTTCAATGACAGCGCAAAGGGACTCCTCTGTCACAATGCATTCGTTTGCGTTCATGCTCATCCGCTTTAGGACTTTTGGAAGGGCGTACTGTGAGAATATGATCTTCTTTTCCTCCCGGGTATAGTCCGGAATATCAATGACCGCAAAACGTGACATCAGGGGCGCGCTGATCTGCGCCTTGTCGTTGGCCGTGGCAATGGGATATACGCCCACTGTGGGGATCATACACTCTATGTAATTATCCGTAAAGCCCAGGTTATCAAGAAGGGTTAAAAGCACATCCGCGGGGTTGCCGTTGCCCTTTCCTGCGGCTGCCTTATCCAGTTCATTGATGATAAAGACCAGGCTGGATTCCCCGGCCATGGAGAAGGCTTCCATGATGATCCCGGGCTTTGCGTTTGCGTAGATCCGGGAACTGCCGGTCAGCTGCTCAGGATCGTTGATGGAACTCATGTCCAGGGTGGTCCACGGAAGCTTCAGGATACGGGCCACCGCATAGGCGATCTGGGATTTCCCGGTTCCGGCCGGTCCCACCAGCAAAAGGCCGTATGCGGGAAGGGTATGGGTGCGGTTGATCTGTATGATGGTTTCAATGATCCTTTGTTTTACACGCTCCATTCCATAAAGCTCTTCGTCCAGGATCCGGCGCGCTTCCTGCGGGTCGATGGCCTCAAAGTAATTGTTCTTCCACTGTATATTCATCATAATGGAAAGGGCGCGCTGGGCATGACGCCGTTCCTCGGGGGAGACTTCATGGGAGCGGGCGACCGCAAGATTCCTTCTGGCCCACAGCCGGATATTGTCAGGCATGGTCCTGCCCGCGCAGGTCATAAAGTCCGTGATGCTCTGCAGGCTGGTAAGCCTCATATCATCCCCTGTCTCATCCAGGTCATCATCCTCGTGCTCATCTGCAGGCGCGCTGCTTGCCAGCAGCCGGTCGATCATAAACTGGAGAAAACCATCTTCAGCCGATAGCTTGGTTCCGCCTCCGGAGGCAGTTTCACGTATTTTGTAAACCGCATACCCCTCATCCCGGTTCTCGCCGGACAGGCGCACATTGATGTGGTTTTCCCCCAGCCATTGAAGGAGGCTGACAAAGCGGGCGTCAATCTGAAGGATATCGGCGCTGTGGGTTCCGTCCTCTTCCTTAAATTCAAAGGTGGTCTGTTTATTGGGATTGGCAAAAACCCCACAGGAATGGTGGCGCCACTTTCTTCTGTGATTGTCCAGTATCACAATGGGCCGGTCAGGCGAGACCAGGGACTCGTTGGACTGGAATATGGTATAGGTGCATCCGGAACGTTCTGTCTGGTCCGGAGCGCTGGTGAAATCAAATACAGGCATGGTTTGCTCTCCTTTTAATGCAATTAAAATCATTTGTCCACTGAGGATAGACATAATAGTAATATATCATGGGTTTCCACAGGTTTCAACAAGTTGAAGGATTGTTGCATTCAATTCTGGATTAAAAAACAGCTGCTATGCCTGTGTTTCTTCCCTGAAAACAGGAAAGGTGAGAATGACTGTAAACTTGTTCTTATCAGGTGAAAAGGCAATGCTGCCCTGATTCTTTAAAACAATTCTTTCAACGGATATTAGTCCGATCCCATGGTTTTGGCTGTCCTTTTTGGTTGTGAGAGGCATATGATGTTCCAGTGTTACGGTTCCGGAGGAGCTGTTTTCTATGGTATAGATGATTGCCTCCCCGATCAGGTGTCCGCGGATATTAATATAGCGGGAGGAGGATTCCACCTTTTGGCAGGCCTCAATGGCATTGTCCAAAAGATTGCCGAAGATGATACACAGGTCGGCTCCGTTAATGGACCGGATGTAGGTGAAATCCGCTGATATGGAAACTGCAATATTATTCTGTTCCGCAATAGTGGTCTTTTGGATCAGGATTCCGTCCAGGATTGAATTGCCGGTTCGGATGTGTGTCTGTGTCAGCGCGTCATCTGAAACAAGCTGGTCTATATATTCAACTGCCTCCCCTTCTTTCTGGTGATTGATCAGATAACGGATTGAAATCAGGTGGTTTTTCAGGTCATGGCGCATCTGCTGTATGATACTGTCGTTTTTCTGTTGTGCTCTAATACTTTCAAGAAGGGCGTGGGCAGCCTGGTTTTCCAGCTGTGTGCGGGCCTGCTCATGCACGGCGATCTGATAGTGTTCAATAAACGCAAGGCAGAGCAAAAGTGCAAGCTGCAGTAAAATGACATAGATTGAGAGCTGTACGGAGAGTTCAGGCTGAAGTCCTGTTATGATCTTCAGGGTGTTGTTCAGATACTGGCTTTCAATTGCAAGCAGGAGCAGGATGATGATCCTGCTTTTTCCCACATTTTTAATCTCCCTCAGCGGAATAAAGTGATATACAAAGCAATAGATCAGGATGGATACCATATTGACGATCATAAAGCACAGAAATTCGTTGACCACAGGAAAGCCGGACAGGGAAACTGAGGCATTGAGAAACGGACGTGTGACGGAGGTCAGAAAAAGATTATGATTGACAACGCAGACCGTATTGATCAACAGGGCGTCATAAATCATGGTTGGCAGTGAAATTTTCTTGATCTGGTATATGTATAAAAAGAAGCAGGCGCTGCGCAGCAAAAAACGCACGCTTCCGCTGGCAAACAGCGTGCTGTCATCAACACCGGTCATAACAAAAAGAAGTAAAAGGCAGAGGGCGGACAGTGCCTTTGACCGTGGAGTGAGTCTTTTGTTTGAAGGAATGGTCTTGATATAGAGATAAGCAAAAACCACATCCCTGCATATGTTCAAGAACCGTCTTGCAAAAAGCAGATAAACCATCTTATTCTCCTATTACCGTTTGAAGGGCGGCAAGAAACTCCTGTTTGCGGTGTTTGCTTAAAGGGACAGTTCCCTGATTGGACATAACCAGTTCGGACGGCCTGATACTGATGACCTTTCTCAGATTGATCAGATAGCTTTTGTGGCATCTGAAAAAGCCATGGCCGCTTAGCTGTACTTCCAGTTCGTTTAGCGGAATGGAAAATTCCTTTCGTCCGCTTTCAAATACAAAAAAAGTAGAATGGCCATAAACCTCGATGTAGATGATCCGGCTGCAGTCTATGATCTCAGCGGCAGCGCCGTTTTTTAAGGTTATGGTAAAAGGCCTTGCCTGTTTCAGGCGGCTGATGACTTCCAGCAGATACATTTTTAGGGGTGCATAGCGGAGGGGTTTTTGGAGAAATGCGTAGGCATGGACTTCGTAACCCTCCAGTGCATACTGAACATTATTGGTGATAAAGAACAGGAAAAAGTCCAGCCCTTCTGCGCGCAGTTTTCGCGCCACATCAATGCCGGAGGTCTGCTTCAGCTGGATGTCCAGCAGCAGTACATGAATGTCCCGGGGCATATTTTCCAGCAGTTCTTCTCCGGAAGAAAAGAAAAAAACCTGAAATTTAAGTTTTTCCTCCAGCTGTATCTGATTCAGATATAGGTCAATCTGGCTGGCAGCAGATAATTCATCATCGCAAACAGCGATTCGCAGCGTCATATCAGTCCTCTGTTTTTCTTGGTTCATGTCGAAAGGCAGCTAAATGTGATACCCATATATTTATAAAAAAAATATCATTTTTGGAAGGCTTTGTCAAGGAGCGGGGCGCATACTAATGTGCCACTTGGGAGGGCTTTTTAGCCTGTCAGGAAAGGGTGATAGTCCACTTATGTCCCGGAAGATGACGAATAGGGAAATGTATTGTTTTCTGAGTTCAGACGCTCTAAAATGACGTCAATCAAAGCACTGTACTCAGGTGCAGGAGGAGGTAAGAAAGTGAGTATGTATCAGTTTGACAACAAGACGGCCATTGTCACAGGCGGAGGTTCCGGTCTTGGCAGAGCGATTGCAGACCGGCTTGGACGGGAGGGGGCCAGAGTCGCGGTGGCGGACATCAACATGGCGGGCGCCCGGGAAACAGTGGACATGCTGAGGGCGAAAGGGTATGAGGCATTTGACGTATACTGCGATGTGACAAAGGCGGATACCGTGCGGCAAATGGTCCAGACCGTAACACGGGAAGGGGGAGGGATCCATATTCTTGTGAATAATACAGGAATGGCAATGGAGTCCAGGCAGTCTAAAGAGGGGCTGCGCATTTGCGACACAGATGAAGCACTTTGGGATATGAGTATTAACCTGAACCTGAAAAGTGTGTTTCTGTGCAGCAAGTATGTGATCCCTCAGATGATCCGTAACGGTGGGGGATCCATCTGCAATATCGCTTCACTTGCAGGTTATTTTCCGGCATTTGGCGCAAGCTACGGCGCATCCAAGGCAGCTGTCATTGCCCTGACTAAATCCATTGCCATGCAGTATGCGGATGATCATATCCGATGTAACTGTATCTGCCCCGGAGCCATGCAGACACCCACGGGATTAAATGCAAATAAGATCGGCATGATGTCCCAGGAAAGTGCAGACCGTCCAAGACTGCGCATGATCGACCGGATTGCAGATCCCATGGAGATGGCAAATGTGGTCGCCTTTCTGCTCAGTGATGAGGCTGGCTATATCACCGGCACAGAGGTCAGGGTTGACGGAGGCAGCATGGCTATGTCTGTGAAAATACCTCCGAGAAGGGCGGATGAGTAAGCGGGGATGAGCGTATGACAGGAACAAGCGGGCTGTTGGTGTTCCTGGCGGCGATTTTTTTTGCGATCCTGCTGGGGACAAAAGCCAGATGTAATCTGGGGGTTGCGGGACTGAGCTTTGCCTTTTTGATCGGGCTTATCCTGATGGGAAAGACAGCTTCGGAGGTGGTGAGTTATTTTCCCACATCCCTGTTTTTTACAATGATGATCGTCAGTTTTTTCTACGGATATGCTGCGGAGAATCAGTCGTTAAAGGTCCTTTCCAAATGGATGATCTATGTCTGCCGCACAAAGCTGCATATCCTGCCGCTGTTTTTATACCTGGTCACCTTTCTGATCTCTGCCACAGGAGCGGGGGCAGGGGCAACTCCGGTTATCATGGCACCCATTGCCTTCAGCCTGGCGCAGCAGATCGGTTTTAGCCCGGTGGTGGCGGTATTATCAGTGAATCTTGGGGCGCTGGGAGGAGGTATTCAGGCATGGACCAGCAGCGGAGCCATGTTCCGCGGCATTGCGGAAACATATCTTGGGGAAAGGGTGGCAGAAGCGGCGGGATGGTCTTACGGGCTTGTGCTGCTGTTCGTGCCTGCTGTCTTTTTCCTTTTGGTCTATCTGTGGTACCAGAGGGATACACAGATCACGGATACGGAACTTAAAAGACCGGAGTCCCTTAACGGGGAACAAAAGCGCGCTCTGTGGATCATCATGGCTGTTATGGTATTAGTGATTGCGCCAGTGTTTATCAATGTGTTGTTTGAAATACCTGCGGCAAAGTGGTTTTCCGCCAAATTTGACATTAAAGTGCTCTGCACCTTTGGCATTGTGTTCCATTCAGCCATGAAAAACGGCAACACGCAGAAGGTGATCAGGGAATACATTCCATGGACCACGATCATAATGGTCTGCGGGATGTCCACCATGATCAGCATGATCGTTGAGACAGGTGTGGCGGATATGATGGGAAGCTGGCTTGGCAAGAGCCTTCCTGCGGTGCTGATCATTCCGCTTATCATACTGGCCAGCGGGCTGCTCAGTTTTGTCACTACAGGGCCGGCAGTGATCTTTCCGCTTTTTATGCCTATGTTTGCCGTGCTTTCCCAGTCCAGCGGCATCAGCATGGTGGCATTGACGACCGCATTGTTTGCAGGAGCGGGTTCCACGGGAATGAGTCCTTTTTCGCAGGGGGGCGCTGTAGCGCTTGCGGGGTGCAGGGACGAGGCGGTCAGGGAAAAGCTATGGCCAAGACAGGTGCTGTATTCGTTGTTGTTTTTAGGTTTTTATGTATTGATCGGTTTTACCGGACTGTTCCGGTTTGCCGCCAGTTTGTTTGAATAATGGGAAAAGAGGTATTTGGGATGACAGAGTCGAAAAAGTTTGATCCTAAGGGAACCCTGATGGGTTTTAAATCACTTGCAACACGCAATGCCATATTGGCAATTCTTTTAAATATCACAAATCAGTACACCAATAATATGAGAACCAGCTTTCGGGCAATGGTAGGTAATTCCATTGGCTTAAGCGGTACGGCGATCGGTCTGGCGTTTTCCATTTTTACCATAGCGGCCATGTTGATGCGTACTCCTTCAGGCGCTGTGGCTGACAATAAGCGGGATAAGATCAAGTACATACTGGCAGGCGGTTTTATAGCAAAGGCTATTGTATTTGCAATGTTCGCCTTTATTAAAACTCCGGCAATGTACTACGCGGTGTATATTATTGACGGCGCAATCTATTCCTTTATCACGACCCTGGTGCCGGTTATTTTGGCCTGTTCCGTTGACAGAAAGGCAATGGGATCCGCCTATGCGCTTTACATGGGCTTGATGCAGGTTGCCATATCCACGGCAAGATCTTTTTCTGTTTCTATTTTCAACACAAAAGGGCAGACCACAGTGGCATTTATAACAGCCGCCCTGTCATTGACCTCGGTTGTTGTGGCTCTCTGCCTTGACGGCTCAAAGCTCTATGTAAAAAGGGGGCCGGCCAAAGGGGACGCGTCATCTCCTGCCGGAAAAAGGGGAATCCTTTCAGGACTCAACATGGCCATGCTTCCCCTGGCCATCTGCTGCGGCCTGTGTATTTTCCCCAACACCATTGACGGAAATTTTACAGTGCTCCGGGCAGAGGCTGCAAATTTTGAATACCTGGGCGCTCTTACCCTTGGACAGACCATTTACGGAGTCATGAGCATTGTAACCGGCTTTTTGTGTGATATTGTCAGTCCGGCGATCCTTATCATAATTTCACTGGCGGGTATGATCGCAGGCTTTGGTTTAATGGGGGTAGCCACCACAAGCGGTTCCTTCTGCGCAGGCATTATGATCTACCAGATCTGCCGTTATTGGAACTCCCCCTTTAAGATTATCGGCATGAAGGCGGTTTCCAACAGCGAGCAGGGATCATTTCAGGCCACCATGCTGCTTGTGACGGACGTGGTAACGATCTTTGCTTCCACCATTGCCGGTATGGTGGCGGATGCCATGGGATACTCAGGAGCGTATTTGCTGACAGTAGGTGTATTGGTTGTAAACCTGGTCCTTTTCCTGCTGCTGAAAAAGAGCGGAAAGATCAATGAGAAATCAAGTGTGGAATAGGGACAGGAAAATAATAAAAATAAAAATATTCAGGAGGTTAACACAATGACGAAAAAAGATTGGGTAAAAAAGGTATTTGACGGAGAAACGGTTGAGCGGGTGCCCATGGGATTTTGGCATCATTTTATCCCCCATTCCAAGATGGGGCTGATCCCAACCCATCCGGAGCTGACAGAGGAGTACTTTGAGATGAACCGCCAGTGGCTGAAGGATTTAAACCCGGACTTTGTAAAAATCATGTCTGACGGATATCTGATGATGCCCATTGACATTGGAGGGGGCACACCGGAGGAGATCGCAGATGTAAAAACAGTGGATCTGCAGGCATTTATCAATGGTTCAGCCAATATCGCAAAGGGATGCAGGGAAATCTACGGACCAGATATGCTGCTTCTTATGAATATCTTTTCCCCGTTTATCACACTGGTAAAACAGATCCGGATCTGCTATAAGGATGAAGCGTATCCGGTGTTAAAACAGATGATCCGGGAGTATCCTGACCAGATAAAGGCCGGTGTGGAAAAAATCACGGATTATATGATCCAGGTGGTGAAGGCGGTAATGGGCGAGGACCGCGCAGACGGTATCTATCTTTGCACAAGGCAGTGTACCATGGATGAGGAGGCCGTAAAGCTTTTGATCAATCCATCAGAGATCCGGCTGATTAAAGCGGCAAATGAAATCTGTACCTACAATGCGGCTCATATCTGTGATTTTGACGGAAAGCAGACCGATATGGCCCTTTATGCAGAATATCCCGTAAAGGTGTTTAACTGGGCGGTTAAGACAGAGGGATTGAAACTCAGTGAGGGAAGGGAGATATTTGGAGGAAGAACGGTTATGGGTGGTTTTGATATGAATAAAGACGGCGTTCTCTATACTGGTCCAAGGGAAGCCATCAAGGCAGAGACTGAAAAAATCCTTGCCGATGCAGGCAGACAACATGTGATCCTTGGCGCCGACTGTACGGTGGACCCATCCATTGATACAGAGCATCTGGTATGGGTACGCGAGTTTGCCAATGGTTAATGCCTGACGGTCAGGTGCGCTTTAAAGGAGGAGTATATGGAATATTTTCAGTTAAATAACGGAATAGGGATACCGGCTGTGGGAAGCGGCACCAATTCATTCGGACGTGACAGCGGGGATCTGAGGTCGGCTCCCACAGGCAATTTTGCCGCCATGGAATCAGCGGTCAAAGCGGGATACCGGTTTTTTGACAGTGCAATTTCCTATGGAAATGAGGAAGGCATTGGAGCCTGTATAAAAAACAGCAAAATTAAGCGGGAGGAATTCTTTATACTGAGCAAGATCCCCAACAGGGCTCCATACAACTGCACGCCGGAAAGTATACGTCAGAGTGTGGAGGACAGTTTAAAACGCATGGGAACAGATTATTTTGACCTGTACACCATTCATCAGGCAGTGGACTACAACAGCCCGGACGGCAGGATGAACGGGAAAGTCACGATTGCCCTCTATAAGGTTTTGGAAGAGTTATACAGGGAAGGAAAATTCCGGGCTCTTGGGGTTGCTAATTTTGACAAGGAGCAGCTGGAGATTCTGATGGAGCAGACGGAGGTTGTGCCCGCGTGCAACCAATTCCGGTGCAATCCGGCCCAGCGCAGCTGGGAGACAGTCCGCTTCTGCCGTATGAACGGCGTCCTCCCTATCGCGCATTCCCCGATGAATTTTACCGCAAAAGCATTTCAGCCTGATGAGGCGGCGGCAGACCGTTTTAAGAGGGCAGCTGCAGGCATCGGTGAAAAATACGGAAAAACCTGGGCGCAGGTATTGCTCCGTTATAATTATCAGAGTGGTATTTGCTCTATACCGAAATCGCATTCCGTCTCATCACAGCGTCAGAATCTGGATATCTTTGACTTTTGCCTGAGTGAAGAGGAGATGGAATCCCTGTTTTAAAAAAAGCGTTTTAGATGAGGAGATAAAGGATGTTACCAGATAAAGAAGTTTTTGCAGCGCATTTATCCCATATGGTCAGGTTCCCCACTGTTTCAGACATTGATGAGGACAAAATGAATTTTGAGCCATTCTATCAGCTTCACCAATATCTTGAGAATACCTATCCCCTGGTCCATAAAACATTTGAAAAAAAGATCATTGGAAAAGCAGCGCTTTTGTATCACTGGAGGGTAAAACAGGATAGCGGTGCTTTGCCGATCCTGCTGGCAGCCCATCAGGATGTGGTGCCCGAGGGGGATCACGGTAAATGGAAATATCCCCCTTATGAGGGCAGGATTGCGGATAACCGGATCTATGGGCGCGGTACTTTGGACTGCAAATCCATGCTGATGGGTGAAATGGAGGCTTTGGAAGCGCTGATCGCAGAAGGCTATGAACCGAAACAGGATATCTATCTTGCCTATGGCTATAACGAAGAGGTGGGGACCACAACAGAAAAGCCCTCAGCCAGATTGATCTGTGAATATCTGGAGGCACATGGCGTAAGGCTGGGGCTGGTTATTGATGAAGGCGGGGAGATCGTGCCGGGATCCACAGCGGGTGTAAAGGGACTGCTGGGTAATATAGCGGTAGCGGAAAAGGGATATGCCTCCATTGAAGTATACAAGACAGGAAACGCCGGTCACCCGGCCATGCCCGGGAATCACTGCGTGATAGCGGATCTTGCCCGGGTGATCGTAAAAATAGCGGATTATCCAAGACCCTACAGGGTAACGGCTCCAATGGAAATGCAATATAAAATGTTGGCGGATCTGGTGGATGAGAACAGGGAATATTACGAAGATATCAGCAGCCATATAGACTGGCTGGTCCCGCGTCTTGATGGGGACCCGCGCACAGGTGCAAAATTTCAGACAACTCTCGCCATGACAATGGCAAGCGCAAGCCCCAGTCCCAGTTCACTGCCTGAAAAGGCCAGTATCAGCATGAATATCCGCCTTTTGGAAGGGGATACGGTAGAAGGCATTTTAAAGGATTTTAGGGACTTGGCCGGTGAGGGCAGCGGTGTTAAGATCGATCTGATTGCGGGAAGGGATCCGTCACCTGCATCTCAGGTGGACCCGGAGCTGTTTGGGCGCTTTGGCGCTGCCCTTGATCAGATTTATCCAAAGATCAAGGTGGTCCCGGTCATATGTATCGGAGGAACGGATGCATTTTACTATCACCCTATCTGTGAACGGGTATACCGTTTCTCTGGAGGAAGGCGTCATCCTGACAATGGTCCGTCCCATGGGTTCAATGAATCTTATTCTCTTGACACGATAGAAGATATACCTAAATTTTTCTATTATTTTTTAAAGCAGTGCTGAATGAAACCCGTATCACCTCCGGCACATCCCGTTTCCCCTTATCCGGTTTTGTATAGTTGGGATAGGCCAGGATAAAATTAAACGTTTTCGGCGGTTTAAGGGGAAGGATGAAAAAGTGCCGCTCTGCGTGATCAGGAATCATGGAGGATGGCAGGAAGGTGGCGCCCCTGCCTTCCTCCAGGAAATTCCTGGCCATGATATGATCGTCCACCTCATAGATCCGGTTCAGGGAAATGTGGTGCTTGGCAAGGATCTCATTCTCAATCCCGCGGGTATAGGTCCCGCTTTTTAAAAGGATAAAGGGCAGCGGGTTGCAGTCCTCAATGGTGGGTTCCCTGGTCAGCTGGCCGCGCAGATATGCCCTGGGCACCACTAAAAGCAGCTGGTCCTCGCCCAGCACATCCTCTGTAAGCAGGGTGTGGTTCAGGGGCGGGGAACAGATCAGCGCAAAATCAGCCAGGTCGTTGAGCAGATAAGCTACACTGACCCTGGAATCCGCCCGGAGCAGCTGAAAATCAGTATCAGGCAGCCGGGTGTTAAGTTCCGGGATGATCACAGAAGCCGCTTTCTCATAGAGCATTGGAGCAGCGGCGATCCGGACGGAGTGGTGCTTTTGAGGAATGACATTCAGCTTATCCATGGTGTCTTTCTGGATCTTGAGGATCCTGCGGGCCCCTTTCAGATAGATCCGTCCGGCCTCGGTTGGGACCATCCTGTGGTTTTCGCTTTTAAACAAGGTATGGCCCAGCTGGGCTTCTTCATTTTTCAGGCACTGGCTGACCGCGGAGGGTGAGATAAAATAAGCTTTTGCCACTCCGGTCATGGTCCCTATTCGTTCCAATGCCAGCATATATTCAAATCTTGTTATATTCATAAGCATCTATCCTCAATTTTCTTTGTTCAAGATAATAATCAGCATACTGATGCATGTAATAGGGCGATCCCCAGTTATTCATCACAAGATGGATCAGATATTCTTCCGCGTCCGAAAGGGGATGTCCGCTTCGCAGGCCGATTCCCTGGTACACAACGATGCGGGGGGAGAGGGAGTACACGGAAATGCCGTCCTCCGGATTGTAGTAAGAGTCCGGGATCATGGCGGCGCCCACTCCGTTCAGCACCATTTCATAGAGAAGGGGGATCACGTTGGAGCGGAAAATGATATTGGATTCCAGTCCGGCGTTCCGGTACAGGGTAAGGACCATGTCGCCGTAGGAGGTCTCGGAAGCAGTGGTCAGGATCGGGGTGCCGGCCAGGTTTGCCAGATCCATTGCCGGATAGGGCTGGTTTGGAGGCAGGGTTTTGTAATCGTAGGAGAGAGGGTGGCCTTTGGGCAGCATGACCAGCAGTTCCTCATCCATGAATTTCAGGTATTCCAGATTGGGCAGGCTGGTCTCCATGGCGCCTAAAAGGGACATGGTGATCTCGCCTTCGGAAAGTATTTTCTTAAGGACGGGGTTTTTGTCGCTGACAAACTGGAGATCGATATCAGGGTATTTACGGCGGAACTCGGAATAGATCTTTGCAAACGCCTGGGCGCCCCTGATCGGGCTTCCTCCCAGAATAATACTCTGTTTTGATTTCTGGGATAATGCGTCCAGCTCCCTACGGATCTCAAGTGCGGCCTCCAGGCATTCCCTGCATCCCTCCAGATAGATCTGCCCTGCTTCCGTGAAGACAAGGCCGTTCCTGGAACGGATCACCAGGGGCATGCCGATCTCCTGTTCCAGGTCCAGGAGCCATTTGGAAAGGGCGGGCTGGGACAGGTTAAGGCGCCGGGCCGCTCTTGTGAGGGAGCCCTCGCCGGCCAGTGCGGCCATATATTTCTGATCCTTCAGATACATGGAAATCCTCCATAACTTTTACTTAAAATTAACATAATTTTTATATTGTTGTCAATAAGAAAAATTTAAACTATACTAAAAACACAGAATCAACAAGGATATTGAGTGATTCCTAATTGCCGGCAAATTAGGGGATATGTCCATTCAAAATCCGTAGAAGAGACAATTGAATAAATTTTACTTAAAATATAAAAAGTATGAGGGGGTTCATTTATGCAGATGTATATTGTGTTAGGATTGCTGGTCTTTATGATCGCCATGTTCTTTACCCATAAGGTCCCTTATGGCGTGACCACCATGACCTGCTGCGTAATGCTTGCTTTAACAGGTGTGTTTGATATTTCAACTGCATTTTCAGGTCTGGCCAACAAGACCACGATTCTCATTGCCTGTATGTTTACGGTTGCCTATGCCTTTGGAAAGACCAGTCTCATTAACAAGGTGCGCAACAGCATGGAGCGGATCAAGGGAAAGAGCGGACTGGCATTTATTATCTTTTTATTCCTGGTGACCATTGTCCTTGCACAGCTGATGGGCAGGACAGCCATTATTTCCATTGTGGCACTGTTCCTGGTTTCACTGGATGATAAGGATGAGATCTGCGCTTCACGTATGATCTTTGCGGCATTTGCCGTTATGGCTGCGTGGAGCCTTAAATTCCCGGTAGGGCTGGGTGCAACCATGTCGCCCACAGCAAACGCTTATTATGAAGGGATCATCAATAATCCCGACCTGATGCTTCTGCCCGGGGATTTTATCAAGGTATCCTTTATCCCCGCCACTGCGCTTACGGTTTATGCGCTGTTTGCATGGAAATTCATTCCCAGGCATGGGGTCAATACTTCGGATGTAAAAGAGGTAAAGGAAGCTGCCGCCATCTCAAAGCGGGATGAGACCATTATCAATATTGTGTTTATTGGTGTTCTCCTTGGATTCATTTTCGGTGCAAGGATCGGTAACCTGATGTATGTGATCCCGGCCGCCGGTGTTCTTGTGCTGCTTTATACAAAAACCCTGACAACCAAAGAGACGGTCAACTCCCTCACCGGTGACATGGTGTGGATGATCGCCGGTGTTCTGGTCATGTCGGACGCCATTGGTAAGTCCGGTGTGGGCGATATGATTGGCAACTGGCTTCTTATCCTTCTTGGGGAAAAGCCTTCCGGCATGTTCGTACTGTTTGTTTTTGCAGTGACTACCATTGTGATGACCACATTCATGTCCAACACGGGAACAGCCGCTGTTCTGACACCCATTGCCGCATCCCTTTCCATGGTCGCGGGCATGGATCCCAGGGGGATTGTACTGATCATTAATATTGCTTCCATCATGGCCATTGCGTTTCCAAGCGGGTCCGCTGAGTGTGCCCTTGCCTTTGCCATCGGCCAGCACGAGCCGGGTAAACTTCTTAAGTTTACAATGCCTTACCTGTTGATCGCGGTTGTGACCCTCGTTGTATCAGCCAGCATTTTCTTTCCGGTATATCCGGCTTGATCAGATTAAAAAGAGAGGTGTTTTGTATGAGATCATATTTACAGGAACCGGTGGCCCAGGCACTGCCTGACGCGTCCCTGGTTACCATTGACAAGCAGCATTATTACAGACAGTTCCTGCACGGATATTACCAGTTTGACTGTGGGGTGGGAGAGGGCGTGATCCGTTCCTCAAAATTTTACATACCGGAAGGATCTGTGTACAATCAACCCACTGTGTTTATCGGTGTGCCGGGCGGATCTAACCCATGGGAGTTTATGGTGGACAGCGGCTGGAAGGAATTATCGGATCAATACGGGCTTTATCTTGTGCTCATGGAAGCAAAAGATGAGAAGGGATGGAATAATGACAAAGAGGATCTGGATTATCTGAACGCCCTGAATAATGACCTTGCGGTCCGGCCCATGTTCTGCTCCTTCCAGGCCAATTTCTATGCCGTGGCTTATGGGGATTGCGCTGATGCGGTGGGCGCCCAGAGCAGGATGATGCCAAGGGCGTATGCGGCCTTAGCCCTGCTGGGGACAAAGGGAATGACGGAAGAAGAAGTAAGGACCCTGCAGGCATCGCCATCCCGGGTGGAAGGCATTTCACTCAGTGAAGTGCAGTGGCCGGTATGGCTTGGCTTTGCCGGAAAGGATGAAGCTGCCCGGAGGATGATCGGCTATTACAGGCATTCAAACCACAGTATGGAATCTCCTGTGGAGGATGGGAGCAGGATGATCTGGCATCCGCAAAAGGGCGGCACTGTGGATGAGCATTGGTGCGCAAAGGTGGTGGCTGATTTCGGGCCATGGAATGCGTGGGTGGGCCGGGAGTACAGCGAAGCGATCCTGACAGAGCTTTTTGACGGGATCTACCGCTACCCGGGTACTAACAACGGCGCCCTGAGACAGGCGGGCAATATCTACCAACGGGGATTTAAAAAGTTTTCGGCCGATGTGTGGGGCGGATACTATGCGGACCGCCGCGATACGTACCGCAGGGAGTGGTATGTATATGTTCCCGAGTCCGCGCCAACAGACAGGGAACTGCCCGCCCTGTTTGTGTTCCATGGGGCAGGAGGCAGCGGGGATGAGATCGCTGACCGCATTGGGTGGAGTTATGTGGCGGATCAGTATGGGTTTATGATCATCATGCCCACCGCGTCTGAGCCGAATGAGGTGCGCTCCATCAGCGGACTTAAGACCAATAACATTTTCCGGGCCATGTGGAATACCGGATATCCCCAGCCGGAGCGGCCGGAGGATATAAGGTTCCTGGACTTTTTGTACCAGTGGCTGACCGGCCATTATCCGGTTGACAAAAGCCGTGTCTACGGAAGCGGCCAGTCCTCAGGCGGGATGATGAGCTGGGCCTGCGCTGCCTACCGCCCTGATTATTTTGCGGCAGTGGCTCCATTTTCCGCAAGGCACACCGACATAGAGGCAGTGGAGCGGGGAGAAAAGGAGCGGCCGGCCGTGCAGGGCTCCCTGATACCCATCATAGCCAATCTGGGCTGCTGCGATTCTGCGTTTAAGGGCGGATTTACACAGGCGGAGAAACTGGTGGACCACTGGTGTAACCGATACGGGCTCACAAAGAAATGGGCGGATTACAGCTACATGGACGGCGGGAAAAACTGCAGCTTTAAGGAAGGGCTGGTGACCCATTATATATTTGAGACAGAGGACCATGTGCCCATGCTGCATTTGACGGAGACCGATACAAAGGCCCATGCCACCTGGCCCAGCGAGTGTGAGTATGTGTGGAATGAATTTATGGCAAAATTTACAAAGGACCCGGAAACAAAAGAACTGTATTATGAAGGGAAAAAGATTGGAATAATCTGATGATGACTGTTATAATAAAGGTAGAAGCCGGCTGACGAAAGGAAAATGGAAACATTGGAAAATGGAGGGGCTATGTGGCATTATACCAAATGTACATCAGAGGACAGGAAAGAAAAATTAAAACAACTGGCAGATGCTTTTAAAAAGGAAAACGATTGTCTGAGATACTTATCCGGCGTACAAAGCTATATCAGCAGCGCGCAGACCACAATGGTGCTGCTCCAGGATCTGGACGCCAACCTGATGATTGAAATGGATTATGTTCCCATTAACAACTATATGTTCCATGTGGTCTGCATTAAGGATAACGGGATCAAGGAACAGGGACGGCCCTGCAGGACCGTTATGCAGGCAGTGGATGAGTTTTGGGGTTGGATGGAAGGCGGATCCAGGAGGTAGGCGGGCAGAGCCCGGTGAAGTTTTGGGGGTGCGGTTCAATTGGAACCGCACCTTTTTTGCAGGCAGGATTGTTTTATGGTTTGGATTGTTTATGATCATTGCGAAAAGGGTTTTTATGAATTATCTGAATGCACTTGTACCATATACATTATATGAAAAGATCTGCGGGGGAATATTGGAATCCCTTGAGGAGTTTATTTAAACTTTACCTTTATCCTGTATAATTGAAAAAGCTCAGAGGTGCTGCCTGAGAGGGAAAAGATACTTATATCCAAAAGGAAGCAGGAAAGCTTAAGCGGGCTTATACCAAGCTGCAAAGCAGATGAAGGAAAGGAGCAATTATGAAAAAAGTAATTATGAAAAAAGGTGTGTGCGGTTCTATTTTAATGGTTCTTATATTGTCGTCTCTATCTTCCGCATGCAGCAAACATGCAGATAACGGCAGTGGTAAAAATGCTGCGTCACTGCTGATTGATGCCAGAACAACGCAGTATTTTACACAGGAGCGTGTTCCTGAGGAGGATATGGAGCATATCCTTCAGGCAGGAATAAATGCCCCCAGTGCAATGAACCAACAGCCATGGCATTTTACGGCTGTAACAAACAGGGAGATTCTGCAGCAGATATCGGATGAAATGTCTGCAAACCGCCCGGCACAGGCAGATAGGGGTGAATCAACGGTTAAAAAAGCAGGAATTGCGGATGCACCTTTAGCCATCATCATATCCTGTCAGGAGGGTTCTGAATTTGATGCTGGCCTTGCCTGCCAGAATATGCTTGCGGAGGCAAAACTGCTGGGGTATGGGGGAAAGATCCTCTCATCCCCAACCATTGTCTTAAACGGCGATAAAAAGGCGGAATACAGATCCCTGCTGGGAATACCGGAGGATCAAAGCGCAGCCGCAGTATTACTGGTGGGGAGTGAGGACCGCTCGGCAGATGAAACAATGGATGGAGTGACAGGGCCATCGGTCCGCAGCAATGCGGCTGATATGGTGACGTATGTGACTTCGGAGTAGGAAAAAAATCAGTTTATTTGGTACGCAGATTCTTCACAGCGTTTTCAGCTTAATTTAATGTTCTCATGCTATATTAAAAAAGAGGTAAAAAAAGTGCGGAGGAGAGCAGCTTTGAAGAATACTATAATTCGGGCAACGGCCATTTGCGTAACGGCGGCCATGTTATGTTCTGCGGCCGGGTGCAGCCGGATAGCTGGTGAAACGGCAGGAAGTACGGAACAAATAAGTGATAATGCAGCAAAAACAGGCAGTGTGATATTTTCACGGGAAAGTAGCTTTTATGAGCAGGAGTTTGTGTTGGAACTTTCCACAGACACGGAGAATGGGATCATCCGATATACGCTGGACGGCAGCGACCCAACGGATGGATCACCGGAGTACGCAGCGGGAATCACAATTAAGGACAGAACCGGCGAGGAGAACCTGCTCTCGAATCAGGCTGCCGGCACGCTTGGACAGGGCGGAGGCTTTGGCAGCGGAGGGCTCCAACCTTTCCATGGAGCAAGGCAATGATCCAAAAGGAGCAGATACAGACAGCAATGAACCGAAACCTGCAAATACAGACAGAGAACAGCGCGGGCCTGGCAATGGCGGCGGCAGAGGTCCCCGTGGAGGTTCTTTATCGGCGGAACCGGCGGAAAATGTGTTTAAGGGAACCGTGGTGAAGGCAGCGGTATTTTCGGCAGAAGGGGATATATTATCCCATATCTCGGTCAAGTCATATTTTGTCAGCCAGAATATTATGTCGCGGTATGGCAGCCTGCCGGTGGTATCCGTTGTCACCGACTCGTCCAATCTCTTTGACGAGGCGACCGGTATTTACGCCAATTACAGCCAGTCCGGTTCCGACTGGGAAAGGCCGGTGTATTTTGAACTGTTTGAACCGGACGGTACGTTGGTGGTTTCCCAGAACATGGGGGTGCGGATCAACGGAGGCACGACCCGGTCCCTGGCACAAAAGGCTTTGCGTTTTTACGCCAAGGATAGCTATGACAAGGAGAACCCCACCATAGAGCATGAGATTTTTGATGGTCTGACAAAGTCCTGTAATGACGATATCCTTGCCACATTCAAGCGGATTATTTTGCGCTCCAGCGGCAATGACAATTCCGGTACTCTGTTCAGGGATGCATTGATGCAGGAACTTGTCAGTGATCTGAATGTGGACACCCAGGCAGCACGGCCCTGCGTTGCTTTTGTAAACGGGGAATTTTTGGGTATATACAATATCCGTGAGCGATACGATGACCATTATTTTGCAAACCATTATGATATTGATGGGGACCGTGTGACGGTCCTGGAGATTGCAAGCGGAAACAGCACGCCCGAGGTCAGCGAGGGGGAAGAAAGCGATCTGGAATATTATGAGGAGATGTGGAATTTTTTCAATGACCATTCCATGGCAGATGAAAGCAGCTACCAGAAAGCGTTGGAGTATGTGGACATAGATAATCTCATGGATTACCATATTGCCAATATTTATTCCGCCAATACGGACTGGCCGGCCAATAATAACGTTTTCTGGCGGTACAGGACAGAGAACGGCGGATATGACGGCGGAGCGGAGTGGTACAAGGACGGGCGCTACCGTTGGATCATCAAGGATATGGACTGGGGTTTTGGGCTGATGAGCGATCAGACCAACGATACCTTGTCCCATGCC
Organism: Clostridium sp. FS41; assembly: GCF_000954015.1. NCBI lineage: Bacteria > Bacillati > Bacillota > Clostridia > Eubacteriales > Clostridiaceae > Clostridium > Clostridium sp. FS41. Next base: position 122,359 of record NZ_JYHN01000046.1, on the reverse strand, counting down.
CTGAATGAAAGTTCATCCGGAAGACGGGGCAATGGTTTCACTTCCTCCCAATCAACACTGATATTCAGACGTTTGCTGGAAAACCAAGGGTTCCAGGCCGGATTTATCAACCGGTTCTGCGATGTGATGAATACAAATTATAACGCCGGCACGGTGGCGGAAGCGATCAGCAACTGGAAATCAGAGATTGAGCCTGCCATCGATGAACAGGCGAACCGTTATCCCGGCTCCGTACCAGGCAGGGAAAGCTGGGAAACTGCCGTGGACAAGATGGTCCGGTTCGCGCAGGAACGCGCCGGATACATGGAGGGCTATTTGCAGGAACGTTTCTCCTTGTCAAATGTTGTGGACGTGACGCTTTTTACGGACAGTGAGGCCGGTTTTATCCGTATCAATGATACTGATATTACAGAAGAAACAAAGGGCGTGTCCGATGCCTCATCCTGGAGCGGACGGTATTTTGCGGGGACCGCGCAGCGCCTTAGGGCAGAGGCAAAGGATGGCCATGGGTTTGTCAAATTCGTGGTAACGGATCTGGCGGAAGGTACCACAGTGGAATATAGAGATCCTGCCATTGAGGTGACGCTGGGGAGTGCCGGTACTAAAGTTGAGGCCGTGTTTGAGTAGGGCGTCTGGAAATGTCCGATGGAAGGTTTAAAACCAGGGACTGTTTGTGATCAGATTTTAATATGGGGGTGCATAGGACCCCTTCGCTTTCCACCGGATAGGGCAGGATTCCAATATCGCAGGTATGAGCGATCACATGGTTTACGATATCGTCAGGATTCTGGATACTGGATGAAATGGACATGTCAGGATAATGGGAGGATAGCTCCGGGAGTACGGTCCACAAGGGTGCAGGGGCACAGGATTCAACAGTAACGGAATGGAGGCTTTTGACAGTGTGCCGTAATAAGCAAATGCTACAAACTGTTCTAATTCTATCAGATTCAGCATGGCAGCTCCTTGTTTTAGTATTCATTTTATGAAATATTAGGAAGCCTACCGGGCCATGGAGGAGGCATATGGGTCCGGGAAGATCCGGTCCATGGGCGTCAGTGTATTTGATTTTGCCCTGAACGATGAGGAGATGGAGGCACTTGCCGGGCTGGACCAGGGGCGTAAGCGCATTTTGAGGGATTCCCGCGGAATTTAATGTGGCCTCCAATGAGGTTCCGGTGCTGATCGAAGGTTTCCTGACAGATATTTCAGTAACTAAGACAGCCGGTTCCGGCTCTGTAAAGCAGGGAGCACAACTGACCTACACCATCACAGCGTCAAATGCAGATCCGTCCTCAGCGGAAAATGTAACATTGACCGACAGTATACCAGCTGCACTCACCGGAGTGGAATTTTCCACGGATGGCGGAGTGACATTTAATCCATGGCCGGGGATCCTGGGCTTTGGCACCATGGTAAGCGGGAAAACACAGACGATCCTGATCAGGGGGACGGCTCGTCCGGACGCTCAGGGAAGCATTTCCAATACCGCGGACGTAACTTCCACACCACCGGATCCCATTCGGATAACAACACGTCAACTGCCGCAACGGCCATTATTACGCCTAGATGCCAGGCCCTTGCAGATGTGATGGATTCGGAACTGTTTCCATGTTGGAAAACACACTTCAGGCAAAGCTGCAAAGCGCAGCCTCGCAGCTGGATGATTGTTTTCAGATAAGAATATAAAGATAGTCTGAAAACATAAAACCTCTATGGATCGGCCTGCTGACAGGAGCAGGGGATTTCCATAGAGGTTTTTTTAAAATATCTTACTCAGTTTCTCCGCCACATCGGCCATCTTCTGCATATGGAAACTCATTTCCCGGACAGCAGCAGCTTCATCATGGCTGCATATGGCATCGGTTATGGCTTTATGCTCGCGGATGGAGCGGTTTAGCCTTTCCTGGGTGTAGGAGGACTGCTTGGAACGGGTATAGAGCACGGCCTCATTCAACAGGTTTTCCATGATGGCGATAATGGCTCCGTTTTTGGAGGCGCGGATGATCGCCATGTGAAAACGGATATTTTCCTCATGCCATGGGCTGTAGGCACTGGCTTCCCGTTCGTAGGCCAGACAGGCGTCCCTGATGGCTTGAATGTCGTCCTGTGCGGCACGCTTGGCAGCCAGTCCTGCCGCAGTCACTTCCAGGGAAATTCGGACTTCGATCAGGGACTGCAGATCCACTGTGTCCAGATTCAGTACTTTTTTAAATATGGTGGCTCCGGGCTGCCGGCTTTTCAGCATGGTACCTACCTGGGGGATGACATCAAACATGTCTTCATGGGCCAGCTTCTGGATCGCATTGCGCAGCTGGCCTCGGGAAATATTCAGTTTTGCGGCCAGCTGCCGTTCGGACGGGAGGAGGGAACCCACCTGTAGATCATTGTCCTGTATAAACTGGATCAGTTTTGTTTCGGCAGACGCTGTCTTATCTTTATCTTCATTCATTGTGATTCCCCTTTTCTAAATGTATTAAAAAACCCTGATAGGGGTGGTCCTTTTATTATACTAAATATTACAGGTATTTCAAGTTCTGCCAAAAATTCATAAAAGAATTGACATTGAGCAGCAACCTTGTTATAATATTAACAACACTGGTTAACCAATGGATAACCAGAATGACAAATGAAAAGAGGAGGTTTTTTATGTTACAGGGGATTTTGATCATTGCTATTTTTCTGGTGTTTGCATTCTTGATCTTTAAGAATAAAATACCTACGTTTCTCGCTCTGATGGCTATGGCCATTCTGATCGGTATTGTGGGCGGCGTGCCTCTTAATGGAAAGGAAGGGATCCTGTCAAGTATATTGGAAAAGGGTTCAACGGGAATGGCATCTTCCATTATGGCCCTGATTTTCGGCGCATGGCTGGGCGAGATCATGACCGCCACAGGAGTGACAAAGGATATTATCAGGCGTGCCACGGAACTGGGAGGGAACCGGCCGCTGCTTTTATCATTTATCCTGAATATTGCGGTCATCCTGCTGTTTACCGCAGTTACCGGCCTGGGGGCAACCATCATGATCGGTACTCTGGTGCTGCCTATTCTGCTGGCTGTAGGGATCACACCGGTTGTGGCAGGGGCAATGTTTATCTTTGCCAGGGCAGTAGGGCTGATTCTCAATGTAGCTCAGTGGCAGCTTTACATGAGTGCAGCCGGTCTGGAAATTAATGATATCAAGCCATATGCCCTGATCGTTATGGGAGTGGGGATCCTGGGACTGCTGGTATTCATGCTGATGGAAGTGAAGATGAAGGGGAGAAAGGCCTGGGCTGTCACGGTTACACCTGAGGCCGGGGATGATATCAAGGTTAATCCATGGGCGCTTCTGATGCCTGTTATACCGTTTCCGCTGATCCTTGGATTAGGCTGGCCTATTGTTCCGGCTCTGATGGCGGCCTGCACATATGGAGCAGCAGTTACCACTGGAAGGGCGATGCTGAAAACCCTTGCCAAGACAGGCCCCACTGCTGTAAAGACCGCGGCCCCTTCCATTATGATCATGGTTGCCATCGGTATGGTGATCGCATCGGTGGGCAGTCCTGAAGTATCTGCAAGCATGGCCGGACTTATGAGCCGCATACTGCCTCATGGCCGGATGACATACATCCTTTTCTTTGCACTGCTTGCTCCCCTTTGCCTGTACCGCGGCCCCTTCAATATGTGGGGATTGGGAAGCGGTGTCCTGGGGCTTATGATTGCTTCGCAGATTTTGCCGGTACATGCCATTGTGGCGGCGTTCCTGGCCTGCCATCTGTTCCTGCTGGCTTGCGACCCGACCAACTCACACCATGTATGGGCGGCTGACTATCTAAAGATTGAAGTGTTTGATCTGACAAAGAAGTCTTTCCTGTATCTGTGGGTGACGGCAGCGGTTTGTATTGGAATCTTTGGCTTTATTGCGTTTTAACATAGGGAGATAACAGTGGAAATATAAAAGTGAGGAGATCGGTATTATGTTGAATTATAAAGTGGGTTTTATTGGAAGCGGGAATATGGCACATGCCATCATGAAAGGGATCGTGGACAGCCGGACCGTGGCGCCGGAGCATATTTATGTGTTTGATATTGACCGGCAAAAGCTGGAGTCCATGAAACAGGAATATGGAGTAAATCCTGTGAACAACAATGTTGAACTGACCCAGTGCTGTGATCTCCTGATACTGGCGGTGAAACCATACATATGCCAGCTTGTGCTGGATGAGATTAATCCTTATCTCAGGCAGGAACATATGCTGGTATCCATTGCAGCGGGATGGAGTACGGAAAAACTCAGGACAGCTGTGGCAAAAAGAGCCAAGGTGCTAAAGGTCATGCCTAATACTCCAGCCATGGTAGGAGCCGGTGTCATGATTTTTAGTAGGGATAATGATCTCAGTCCTGAGGAACTGGAGAATGTGAAAGTGCTTTTTTCAGCCAACGGTCTGGTAGAATTGCTGGATGAGGATAAGATGTTTGCCACAACCGGCATCAGCGGTACCATACCTGCCTGCGTCTCCATGTATATAGAGGCGCTGGCGGACGGCGGAGTAGCCAATGGCCTTCCAAGGGACTTTGCGCTGCGGGTAGCTGCCCAGGCAGTGATGGGTTCTGCAAAAATGGTTCTGGAGTCGGGTAAGCACCCGGGCATCCTGAAAGACCAGGTGTGTACACCTGGAGGAACTACCATAGAGGCGGTGTGTTCACTGGAGGAGGATGGGTTCAGGGGAACCGTAATACGTGCCTGCAACAGGTGCACTAAGAAAAGTTTCGATATGCTGAAAAAATAAATGCAGGAGGGTGGTGGAATCATGTACCGGATTGGTATAGATGTAGGGGGAACCTTTACAGATGCAGTGGCCATAGATGACAGAACAGGAGATCTGGTTGGGATCGTAAAGGTTCCCACCACCCATCACCATGAAAAAGGGGTATCGGAAGGAATCAGAAATGCCCTGTGCCGTTTGATGGAGACATGTAAGATCGCCCCGGAACAGGTGGCGTTTATCGCTCACGGCACCACTCAGGCAACCAATGCTCTTTTAGAGGGGGATGTAGATCCGGTTGCAGTCATAGGATGCGGGGAGGGCCTGGGAGCGGCCAGAATCAGGCAGGAGACCACGTTTAAGGAACTCTCCCTTGGTGCCGGAAACAGGATTAAGGTCATCAGTTTTTTCCTCAAGGGATTTGATGAGAATACCTGCCGCAGCATAATGGGGGAAATTGTGGGACTGGGGATTAAAACCGTGGTGGCTGCCTCGGCATACAGCGTGGACGATCCGCAGGTTGAAAACAGCATCCGGAGTTTGGCTGAGGAGGCGGGGCTTTTCTGCACCAGGACCTGCGACATGTCGGGCCTGTACGGGCTGCGGACAAGAACGCAGACCGCAGTTATCAATGCCTGCATACTGCCCAAGATGATGGAAACCGTCAGCTATATGGCAGACAGCGTGGCGCAGACAGGAATCAGTAAACCTTTGATGATTATGCGTTCCGATGGCGGCGTGATGAGTGCGGATGAAGTGCAAAGAAGACCAATCCAGACCATATTGTCGGGGCCGGCGGCTGGTGTGGCAGGAATACTGATGCATGAAAATACATCCGAGGGCATTTTCCTGGAAACAGGAGGAACCAGCACGGACATATCGGTCATCCATAATGGGCAGGTCATCAACAGGTGGGCCTGTATCGGGGAACATAATACTTATATACGTTCCCTGGATATCCACACCATTGGGGTAGCGGGCGGGAGTATGGTGCGCCTGGAAGACGGCCGCCTGGCCTGCGGTCCCAGAAGCGCCCATATTGCCGGGCTGGAATATCTCTGCTTTGCAAAGGGGATACATGTGCATGAGCTGGAACCGTATACATTTTCCCGCGGCAGTGACTGCGCCCAATACTTTGCGGTAAGGGACAGAATTACCGGAACAGAATATGCATTGACCCTGACATGTCTGGCTAATTATGGGGGATATATAGGCCCGAATGACTTTTCCCATGGATCTGCGGACCAGGCAAAAGCAGGAGTGAAGCTGCTGGCGGAGTATGTGCATAAATCCACGGATGAGGTACTGGGGGAAGTGTTTGGATATGCAGCCGACTGTGTCCGCAGTGTGATCGGAACAATGGAGGAAAACAATTCCCTGGGCGGGGTTACCCTGCCCCTGATCGGCGGAGGGGGAGGAAGTCCATCCCTTCTTCCGGCAGTGGCTGGGATCCTGGGGAGGGAATACCGTTACTGCAGGGACCCCATTGCCATTTCACCCATTGGGGTGGGTTTGGCAATGATACGGGAAGTATGTGAACGGACCATCCAGTCCCCAACCATGGAGGAACTGGAGAAATTAAAGGCCGAGGCGGTCCAGGGGGCGATCCGGGCAGGGGCTGTGCGGGATACGGTGCAGGTCATCATGGAATCAGAACCCCAGAGAGGTATTGTCAGGGCGGTTGCCACTGGTTTGGCGGATCACAGAAATAGGAAATCACATACCTTCCCCCTGGAAGAATCCCAGATAGAGGATATCATAAAAAAACAGGAAAAAGACTTCCGGCATGGGGAATCAATGATGGATTCCAACGGGAGCTTTTGGCTGTGCAGGGTGGAACACAGGCAGAAGAATCCGTTTATGGAATTCTTTTGCAGGAAAAAACCATCCGTATATGTACTCGCCTATGATGGAACACTCCGCTTATACAGACAAAGCGGGGGTTATGGAAAAACCACTGCTGGAAGAGCTGTTAAATCCATGGAAAAGCTGCTGGAGGAATACAGCGAGTATGGTGATATGGGAGAAAAGCTGCCTCAGGTGTGGGTGGCGGCAGGTGAACGGCTGATAGATTATTCCATGATACGCAGGCGTGAGGAACTATTGGAACTGCTGGCATTTGAGATGAAGGAATATGGGGATCAGGATACGGTATTTATTGTGCTGGGGATATAGTAAAGTAGTTAGATTTAGGTGCTGCCATGCAAACGGTTGGAAAACCGCAAGCAGGGCAGCACTTTTTTCCTTCACAGAGAGGATTTGTTAATAGACATCAACTCTAAAAAATGTCGATTAAATCCTGGATTTCCAGATGTATTTTTGGGGGATTATGGTACCCTCAGTGGATAAGGGCACACACGCCCCAACCGCCGCCAAAAAAGGAATTTGAAAATAACCGCATAATGCGCAGAATTATCATACTCTTAATTGCAGGATGCCTGCTGGTGGGGATTTCCTGTGCCCGTTTTTATGAACAGGTGCGCAACGACCAGTTCGGCAGGGAGGCCCGGGCAGTTCCTTTTATCCCTACAGGGGAAGGTTATTCTTCAGGATCAGGGAGGTGTTGATCTCGTGCTTTGACGGCACCTCATTCCCCAGAACAATGCTGTCAAAGGCAATGGAAACGCCCTTGTATCCCTGTTCATATCCGTTCTGGTCAATGATGGCATTGAGAATCCCATGCTTTAGGGCATCCTTGGACTCCTCAAAAAGTTCGCTTCCGATGATGGTCACTTTGTTCTGGTATCCGATCTCGTTTACCATGGTGCACACCCGTGCCGTGGTTCTTGCGTTATTGGCGTAAATTCCCATGATATTGTCAATGGTGTGGAGAAACTCGCTGAGTGTTTCAAAAAGCTTTTCAGGGTAATAAACATTTTCATATAATTCAATGATCTCGATCAGCGGGTTGCTCTCCGTCATCTGGTCAAAGAATCCACGTACCACCTGGGCATGGTTGTTGGTGTCGCGTTTGGTCCCGATGATGACCACGCGGCATGGCTGCCTGAGGACAGAGCCCAGATACTCGGCTGCCAGACGGCCGGAGCGGTAAGGGTTGGCCATGATGCAGGCGGTGCGCTGGCTGAAGGGGGCGTCTGCGGAAATGGTAAAAACCTGGATGCCCTCGTCTGTAAACCGGTTCAGGACCTCCAGGGAATCAGTCTCATTCCAGACCACGGTGAGGAGGCCGGACAGCTCCTGGTGCCGCGTCTCCCAAATATGGTTCAGGACCTGGAGCTGCTGTTCCTGGCCTCCGTCAAAGGTGATGTCCAGGATCTCCACATGGCAGGGAGACAATTCCTTTGCCCTGTCATGGATCCCCTTCCATATATACTGGTAAAAATACCGGTTGTCATTGGTAGGTCCGGGGAATACGGCGGCGATCTTATAGGTCTTATGGACCGAAGGTTCGCTGTAGTAATTCATGGAACGGGCCAGAGCCAGTATCTCTTCCCGCTTTTCAGGGCTGACGCCCTTTTTGTTATGAAGAGCCTTGTGGACCGTAGCGACCGTCACATTTGCAGTTTTGGCAATATCCTGTAAGGTAATTTTTTTCTCCATCACTGTTTCTCCCATTGATTTTCCTGTATTATACCACTTTTTTACAGAAAATACAAGTAAAAAGAGAAAAAAAGAAAAAAATAAGAGAAAAATTTTCTTGATTATACGAAAAAAATTATAATAAAAGAGAAAAAATTTCTTGATTTTAAGAAAAGAGTGTGCTATTATGACAATATCAAACATAGTAAGGGAGAAAAAAGGAGGCGGGGTTTTGATAAAAGAGAAAAAATTTCTTAAAACCAATTTCTTATCCGGTGTCCTGGCCTGTTGTTTTGGCCTTTGTATGTCCGGGGTGACCGGACTGTCCAGAGGAATCTATCCCATGACGGTATTTGTGCTTTTGATCCTTATCGGGATGGTTCTGCTGGGAAGCGCGGCCAGGGGAGCGCCGGATCAGCCGTTGTCCAGGATATGGTGGAAGGAGATCGTGATGATCCTGTTCCTGTTTATCAATCCGCTTATGGCAGGGACCTTGGGATTTTACTTTGCGGCATTTTTTGTAATTGCCGGCATTTCATGGCTGATCACACCGGTGAAAACAGGGAAGGCGCTGGCAGGGGTTCTGGCGTATTCGCTGTTGGTAACAGTGGCGGCGTTTGCGGTATTTACAGTGGGGTTAAAAATTGTTACACCATCGGGAATTCTGCGTTAGGCAGAGGAAAGGAAGGAAAGTTATGAGGAGAAGTACGGGAAAGAGATTATGGGCAGGAGTCTGCGGGGCATTGCTGGCGGCAGCGGTTTTATCCGGATGTGCAAAGAGTGATTCCGCGCCAAAGGATACAACGGCCCAGGCAGTGACAGGGGAAGCCACACAGGCCGCGGCCAAGACGGAAGATAAGGCCGGGGAACAAGCTGCTGCATCGGCAGCCTATCCTGAAAAAGAGATCCAATGTATTGTAACGGCGGCGGCCGGAGGCGGTACGGATGCCATGGCAAGGGCTGTGTGCACACCCCTTGAGAAGACCCTGGGAAAAGCCATTGTGATCATTAACAATGGAAGCGCCAGCGGTCTGGTGGGCATGGGAGATATCTCACAGGCAGCGGCAGACGGATATACGCTGGGAGTATTTTCCAATACGGATGTGGCCAACTTTGTATATGGGGCCAGTGAATGTGATTTTACCACGGATGATTTTACTTATATTGCAGGACTGAACACAACGGGGGACATCCTTGTTTTGAAAAAGGGTTCCGACATGAAGAACCTGGACGACTTCGTCAGCAAGGCCAAAGAAAAGCCCGGAGAGCTGACCATTGCCCTTCCATCCGCGATCCAGAACCTTTCACTGGATCTGATGAATGAGAAAATGGGGATCGTTACCACCGGCGTTGTCTATGAGGGCGGCAACAAGGTCCTGGCAGACCTGTTGGGCGGGCATATTGAAGCGGGGATCCTCAGCGCAAAGTTCATTTCACAGGCACAGGAGCAGGATCTCACCGTACTGGGAATCATGCTGGGTGACCGCCTGGGAACATTTCCTGACATCTCCACCTTCTCAGAGCAGGGATATGACATTGTGAATCCGGCCGTCAGGATGCTGGTGGGGCCAAAGGGCCTTCCGGAGTCTGTTGTAAATGTTCTGGTGGAAAATTTAAAGCAGGGATATGAAGGCGAGATCAAGGAAAGCGTTTCCAATATTGATGAGGAGCCGGCGCTGCTGACCGGAGCGGACCTGGACGCGTTCTTAAAAGAAGATTTTGCCATGAGAGAAGCCATGTTAAAGAAATAAAACAGGAGAGGAGTGTATCATATGGAGCTGATAACACAGGTCCTGGTCAATTTGTTCAGTGTGCAGACACTGGTGGTGTGCTTTCTGGGCACTGCGGCAGGAGTGATCCTGGGTGCGATTCCCGGCATGAATGGGGGGATAGGGATAGCGGTCATGCTGCCGTTCACCTATGCCATGAGGCCGGAACAGGGACTGCTGTTCCTGGGAGGAATCTATCTGGGATCCTCCTACGGCGGCTCCATATCCGGAATCCTGATCAACTGTCCGGGAACGGCGGAGGCATCCTGCACGGCGCTGGAGGGATACCAGATGACCAGAAAGGGTGAAGGAAAGAGGGCGCTGTATTTTTCCGTTATTGCCAGCGGCATCGGCAGCTTTATCGGATTGATCGTACTGTTATTTTTTGCACCTGTATTGTCCAGCATCTCTGTCAGGTTCGGCCCGCCGGAAATGATGCTGCTGGCCATCTGCGGCCTGACCATTGTGGGCAGCCTGACAGGGAAAAATGTTCCAAAGGGGCTGCTGGCAGCGCTTGCCGGGCTGTTCCTGGCCATGATCGGGATCGATGGAAGCACAGGCGCCATGCGGTTCACCTTTGGCTCCAAAGCGCTCAGGGGAGGCATCAACCTGATCCCGGCCATCATCGGCCTGTTTGCCATTGCGGAGATGATCAAACAGGGGATCGGGCTGAACGGAAACGGGGATGATAAGGAGATCCTGCAGCTCCAGAAAGCCAGGTTCATCGATATCTGGAAGGAGACCTGGAGAAACTATACCGGCGTGCTGCTAAAGTCATCGGCTATCGGAACCTTTATCGGGATCCTGCCGGGAACAGGCGGAGCGATCGCTTCCTTCCTGGCCTACGGGGAAGCCAAGGGAAGGGATAAGAAAGGAACCTTCGGGCAGGGGAACCCGGCGGGGATCGTGGCGCCGGAGAGCGCCAACAATGCGGCAGTGGGCGGATCCCTGGTTCCCATGCTCTCCCTGGGAATACCCGGCTCCTCCACCTCGGCCATCATGTTCGGCGCCCTGACCATCCACGGTCTGGTGCCTGGGCAGAGATTGTTTGTGGAGCATGGGGATATTGTATACACGTTTATCCTGGGAATGTTTTTGGCAGCCGTTATTATGATGGTGATCGGGATATTCGGAATCCCTGTGTTTGCATCCATCCTGAAACTGAATATACGGCATATCATCCCCGTGGTTCTGATGTGTTCCCTGATCGGCGCATATAGCGTGAATAATTCCGTGTATGACGTATATGTGGCCATTGGCATGGGAATTTTCGGGGTGGTGCTGGCCAAGCTGGGAATCCCCAATACACCCGTGGTTCTGGGGCTGATCCTGGGAAGTATCATTGAGAGCAACTTTGTGAGGACTTACACCATAGTTTCAGCCCAGGGCAGGAACATTTTCTTGTATGTGCTGGCCAGGCCGCTGTGCATCGGTATCCTGCTGCTGACAGCTTATCTGATCTATGCCAATATAAAAGCCCTTAGAAAAGGAAAAGAAGTGCAGCAGGACTCTAATATTGAACAGGACCTGCAGGAGGAATAGAGCATGAAACCCAATATAATTTATCTGTTGTCAGACCAGCATAACCAGAGCGTTATGGGAGCCGCCGGGGACCACTGGGCACGCACCCCTAACCTGGACCGTCTTTACGCCAGAGGAACGGCGCTGGATTCCTGCTATTGCGCGGCCCCGCTGTGCGTGCCCAGCAGATCCTCCATCCTCACCGGCCTTTTGCCCACCGGGAACGGGGTCTATAATAATATGCAGTGCCTGCCGTCCGACAAGGCCACCTTTGTAAACTCCATGACCGTGGGGGGATATGAGACGGTTTTGTGCGGAAGAATGCATTTTGTGGGAAATGATCAGCGCCACGGATATGAAAAACGTCTGGTGGGCGATATCACCCCCTGCTTTATCGGAGGGGACAATGAAGCTGAGATTTATGGGGAGTTTAAACGCTCCTCTGGACAGAACCTGACCTCCATTAAAAAGTCAGGGGCAGGCCGCTCGGCAGTACTGGACTATGATGAGGATGTTGCGTCAGAGGCCTGCCGCTTTCTGAAGGAGAGGACCGATGAGCGTCCATTGTTTATGACCGTGGGCTTTTATGGCCCCCACTGTCCCTACATAGCGCCGGAAGAATTATACCAACACTATTATGAATGTCTCCCTGAGATCCATTTTCCTGATCAGGAGGAAAAGGACGCCATGCATCCGGCCATCCGGAAATGGTATGCCAACAGGAATATGGAAAAAGTGACCCCTGAGGATGTGCGCAGGATACGGGCGGCTTACTACGGTATGGTGGAGTATGTGGACGGCCTTATAGGCAGGATCCTGGAAACCGTTGAAAAAACAGCGGGATGGGAGAACACCATTGTAGTATACGGCTCCGACCATGGAGATAATATCGGGGAACACGGTTTGTTCTGGAAAACCAATTTTTATGAAGGCTCATCCCATGTACCCATGGTGTATGTCTGGCCGGGCGTATTTCCGGAAGGAGGCCATGTGGGCGGTTTCACTAGCCTGCTGGATATTGCGCCCACGTTTTTGGAACTGTCGGGATGCCAGCGTCTGCCGGACCAGGACGGCATAAGCCTGGTGTCCAACCTGAAAAAAGGGACGCCTGTGCCTTCTGACAGGGAGGTGGTATCAATGTGCAGCGACATCAAGGGGGATGATCCCAGCGCCATGCTGCTCCTTGGGTCCTATAAGCTGGTAAAGCATGCCGGATACCAGGTAAGCCAGCTGTTTGACCTGGAGAGGGATCCCGGGGAACTGGAGGATCTGGGTGCCAGGCCGGAGTATGGAGAGACCGTAAGGGACCTGGAAAACCGTCTTGGGCATTACTGGAACGGGGAACAGGCATTGGAACGCCTGAAAAAGGACCTGTTTCATTTCCGCATGATGAAACAGTGGTATGACATTGTGAAACCGGATGTGATCGAAGAGTGGAGAGGGGATCCTGAACAGAACTATCTGGTATAGAGCTTGTCTGTGTTTGATTGAACAGTTACGATCTGGTATAAAATGCCCGGGGGAATGATACAGGAAAACATTGGATAAACCTTAAGTAAATCTTACTTATACCTTAAATCGTTAAATTTTACTCAATATCAAAAAATTCTACCATGGAAAAAAGTGGCTGAAACTTTTATACTTATTGCAATATAAATGGTTGGCATAGATTTCCATACCCTTGTCCAATGAGGGGAAAAACCATTATATACAAAGGAGTGTAATAGAATGACAAGTATGTTGGTAAAATTTGAAAAACCCAATCAGGTGGTGGATTTTGTAAATACGATCAGCCGCTATGATTATGACGCAGATATAAAGTACGGCAGCCACATGGTAGACGCCAAGTCCATACTGGGCGTCCTTTATCTGGCAGTGTCCCGCACCGTGGAGCTGGTTCTGCACACGGAGGAGTCAAACTGCAGGGATCTAAAGCAGAGACTTGCCAAATTCGCGGTGTAGGATCAAGCGGATGGGTCCGCAAGCCGGGAACAGGCGGATATAGGCATGGATATAGGCATAAAGGTATAAGGCATTAGGGATATAAGGCAGGATACAGGAACAGCACAAGGTATGGATTTCCATCAGCGGAAGCCATACCTTTTTGATTCCTGGAAAAAAGTAAAAAAGATTTTATATTATTTAAATAGCATAAGAATGAATGGGGTGGTATAATAACAAGCGATAGTCTGTTTTAAGTACGCTGTGCGGCCCGGTTTTCATATCCTGCCCGGCTGTGCTTGGAAGGAAAGAAGAGGAGAAGAACTACATGAATGATAACAAATCCACAGGAAATCAGGAAGTAATCCAGCGCTTAAAGAGTGCTGAGGCACTCTATGTTTTAATATCCGGCTGCACCAAGGAGCCATATATTGTCTGCGATCCGGAATCGTTTGATGATGAGACCTATATGTTTTTTACGCCAGAGGATGCCCAGGCAAAGGCTGGCGAACTGGCAGGCGGCAACATTGATGTTAAGGTGGCAAAGCTGGAAGACAGGCAGATGCTTATGTTTTACACCAGCCTTTATACCATGGGAGTGAATGCCTTGGCTGTCACGGAGGGTGCAGAGGAAAGGCATATCCAGCTGGCTGATTTTGTAAGACGGGACAGACCGGCCCAGGATCCGGAAGGCAAGATGTGGGTGGAGAACCCGGAACTGCATCTCACCGCCCTCTACTACATGCAGGAACTGAGAAAACAGCCTGCACAGGAGAACAGCCCCCAGTTAAGGGAGTGGCAGGAAGAGATATCCAATTACTTTGCTAAAGGCAGCTTCATTGTTCCCGTACAGAAAGAGGGGAACGGCATACCTGTCATCAAGTTAAACGACCAGGAGGTGTATCAGGCGATCTTTACTGATATTATGGAGTTCCAGAAGTTTAACAGGGAAAACCAGCTGCGTCCCCTTGTCATAACCGCGGACAAGATCCCCCAGATCCTGGTGGCAGAGGCTGTGGGAGTGCTTTTAAACCCCATGGGAGTGCGGATGCCGCTGCAGATCAAGAAACAGGCTGAATAAAGATAAGAAAACAGGCAGACCCCCCTGCCTGTTTTTTGTATTTTCAGGTATTAGGAGCCCTTGGGACGCCCATTTTTCTTGCTATTTGAGTTCAAATATATTATGATTAAACCAATTTAGAAATCAGGACAACACCGGATGGGAGCACTCCCGACCAGGGGGTTCTGAAGAAAAAGGCCGGGGTATATGAGATGAGTACGACAGATGGAAAAACGCACAGGCTAATGGACACGGTCCTTCCCTTACTGCTGTGCCTGTGTTTTATTGCCAGCAGCTTATTGTTCCTGGTGCAGATGATCATAAAGAACCAGGTGGAGAATATTGAGTATCTGTACAATGCATCTGACCAGAAAAAGACTACGATTGTAAAGCAGGTCCAGGGCGATCTTCAGACGTTGGAGGGGCTTGGGATTATGCTGGGAGGGATGGACGAGAGTGAGCGTGAACGTCTCCTGCCCATTCTCCGTGATATTAATAATGAAAATGCATTCATACGCATGGGGTTTGCCAGGCTGGATGGAGACGCGTGGTTTGTGGATTTAAACGGTAAGGTCTATGAACGCAATCTGAAGGACATGGAGTTTTTCCAAAAAGCCCTGCAGGGGAAGAATAATATATCGGACGTGTTTTCGGATGACCTTCAGGAGGGACAGTACATCAATTATTACGGCGTGGGGATCAAGACGCCGGCAGGAGAGACCATAGGCGTTCTCTGCGCGGTGCACACAGCCGATGTTTTAAGGAGCATCCTGGACGCTCCGGTACTCAGCGGTCAGGGATTTTCCAATATAATCAGCAGCAGCGGGGATTACATCATGCGCTCCATTCATGCGTTCCCCGGGGATATATTGCCGGAGAACAAGGAGGCGCTGCGAAAGGCCATAGAGGAGGGCGGTACCGGGTCCTTTGAAATGACCGACAAGTATGGAAGAGAACAGGTGTCTGTTATCGTGCCCCTCTTAGAAGGCAGATGGTACCTTCACAGCATGGTGCCCCAGAACGTGCTGCGGGCCAGATATATAGAGACCACCATGGGGATCATGGCCATTATCGTGGTGGCATGCTGCCTGTTTGCCCTGTTTATCAGCAGGCAGAGGAGCATGGCGGCCCGGGCCCAGAAGATGCTCATGGATCTGGCCTACAATGATAGGCTTACAGGCCTGCGCAATTATGACGGATTTAAGGTGGATGCCAGGCAATTCCTTGGAAGGGATGACCTGCCCTCCTGTATTTTGTGGTACGGAGACTTAAAGAAGTTCAAATTCATCAATGATATTCTGGGGTATGAGGAAGGGGATAAGATCCTGAGGATCATATCTGAGTACCTGGTGGACAAGGAGTCAAAGGACTGCATCTCCTGCCGTGTGTCGGCTGATAATTTTGCGGGGATCTGCAGGTGCGAAAGCCAGGAACTTTTTATGGAGCAGGTCTTGTCCCTGAATCAGTACATAAAGGATTCCGGTGTTGAGGGGCAGGATTTTATCGAACTGTCCATCGGCGTTTACCGGCTTGCTCCCGGTGACAGTGAGACATCCATTGACGTGCTGGTGAATTACGCCAACATGGCTCATAAGATTGCAAAGGAGAGGTCCGGAAGCAGCTGCGCGCTGTATGATGACGAGATCAGACAGCAGCAGATCGAGGATTCCTTAATGGAGGCGGAAGCTGAAAAAGCCTTAAGGGCAGGGGAATTCAAGGTCTACATGCAGCCCAAGGTGAACATTCAGAACCACAACCGGATCGCGGGGGCGGAAGCCCTGGTGCGCTGGCTCAGTCCATCCAAGGGCCTGATCCCGCCTGCCAGTTTTATCCCTCTGTTTGAAAAGAGCGACCGGATCGTCCTGCTGGACCGGTACATGTTTGAACAGACATGCGGATGGTTCAGGCGCTACCTGGATGAGGGCGGCAGTCCCATCAGCCTGGCTGTCAATGTGTCAAAGGTGGGGCTGCTCCAGAAGGATTTTATAGAGTATTATGCAAAGACCAAACAGAAGTACCGGCTGCCGGACGGCTATCTGGAGCTGGAGTTTACCGAGGGAGTCCTGTTAAATGATACGGATCTGTTCTCCGACATTGTGAGGAAGCTTCAGTCCAAGGGCTTTATCTGTTCCCTGGATGATTTCGGTTCCGGCTACAGTTCCCTTAACCTGCTGAAAAACCTGCCCATTGACGTGCTGAAGCTGGACATCATGTTCTTTCACAAGAGTGAGGACAGTGAAAAGGAACGGATCGTGGTCTCCAATTTCATACACATGGCCAAGGAGCTGAGGATCAAGACCATTGCAGAGGGTGTGGAGTCTGTGGAAAATGTGGATTTCCTCAGAAGCTGCGGCTGTGACGTGGTCCAGGGATATGCCTTTTTCAAACCCATGCCCCTGGAAGACTTTGAACATTTAGTGAACGAGCTGGGAGACCGGCAGCTGGAACCGGAGAACGTGTGACATGGTTGGAAAAGGTGTGACACGGATAAAAGGGGGAATAGGCAGTGAATCAGGAGATGGTCGAACGCCTGAGTGTGATCACCCGGGAAGAGCAGGATATCCTTAGGGGGAACCGCGAGATAGACAGGACCCTTTATATGGACCGTGGTGATATGGTCATAGACAGCAGGAAGCTGCTTCACGCAGGTAAGATGATAACGATCCGGCCCCATACGCGGTTTGTCCATTTCCCTGCCCATACCCACAACTATGTGGAGGTCATCTACATGTGCCAGGGGCATACCACCCATATAGTGGATGGCAACCGGATGGAATTAAAGGCCGGGGAGCTGTTGTTTTTAAACCAGCACGCCACCCAGGAAATACTTCCGGCAGGACGGGATGACATAGGGGTGAATTTTATTATCCTGCCTGAGTTTTTTGACACTGCCTTCCGGATGATGGGGGAGGAAGAGAATCTGCTGCGGGAATTTCTGGTGGGCTGTCTCTGTGATGATACCAGGTATGACAGATATCTGCATTTCCAGGTGTCGGATGTACTGCCCATTCAGAACCTGATGGAAAATATGGTGTGGTCCCTGCTCAATGAACAGCCGGGCAAGCGCAGCATCAACCAGGCCACCATGGGCCTTGTGCTCCTCCATCTCATGCACTATACAGGCAGATTGAGGATGAGCCCTGATTCAGGACAATCCCTGGAACAGAAACTGACCTTCCAGGTGCTCCGGTATATTGAAGAGCATTACCGCGAGGGCACCCTGGCGGAGCTGGCCGGCATCATGGGATATGACGTATACTGTTTGAGCCGCATGATCAAGCAGGTCCTGGGGCGCAACTATAAGGAACTGCTCCAGGTAAAGCGCTTAAACCAGGCCGCATTCCTGCTGCAGAATACAGGGATGAACATTGTGGATATCAGCGTGGCTGTGGGGTATGACAATACCAGCTACTTCCACCGCATATTCAAGGGATATTACGGTCAGTCCCCCAGGGAATACCGGTTGAGCCAAACGCTTTCCGATTGAGGGATACACTGCAAATAAGGACGCAAAATCTCCACAAGTTGCGTTCTTATTTTTTTGCCCTTTTTGCGGTATGATTTTTATATGGTTTCCGGGGCAGAGACCGCGGGAGGGCATGCAATATACAAGGAGGGGTGACGGGAATGTGCAATTATTATCTGGCAGTGGATATCGGAGCGTCCAGCGGGCGCCACATCATTGGCTGGGTTCAGGATCATGTGATGAAGGTCCGGGAAATATACCGTTTTTCCAATGGGATGGAGTCTGTAAACGGCCGGCTTTGCTGGAATACGGACAGGTTGTTTGAGGAAATCACAGCCGGAATGAGGGAGTGCAAAAAGCAGGGGATCATTCCCCGCACCATGGGCATCGACACCTGGGCCGTGGACTATGTGCTTTTGGACAAACAGGGACGCAGGCTGGGAGAAAGCGTGGGGTATCGGGACGGACGCACCAAGGGGATGGACACCAGGGTGTACGGGATTATTTCTCCGGAAGACCTGTATGCCCGTACCGGCATCCAAAGGCAGACATTCAACACAATTTACCAGCTGATGGCCGACCGGTGCCAACAGGGGAAGCGGCTGGAACAGGCGGACGGTCTGCTGATGATCCCGGATTATTTTCACTATCTGCTCACCGGAAAGAAGCGGCAGGAGTATACCAATGCCACAACCACCCAGTTGGTGGATGCCCGTACCGGAACATGGGATGAGGAGCTGATCGGGATGCTGGGATATCCGAAGCATTTGTTTGGCGCCCTCTCCATGCCGGGAACCGTGGTGGGCAGCCTCAGGGGGGAGATACGCCGGCAGGTGGGATTTGACTGCAAGGTGGTGCTTCCGGCAACCCACGATACCGCCTCCGCCGTGATGGCTGTGCCGTCCAATCAGGAACATGTGCTCTATATCAGTTCCGGGACATGGTCCTTGATGGGCACTGAGCGGCCATATGCCGACTGCGGGCCAGAAAGCCGCGGGGCCAATTTCACAAATGAGGGCGGATATGAACACAGATACCGTTACCTGAAAAATATCATGGGCCTTTGGATGATCCAGTCCGTGAAAAAGGAGTGGGAAGCGGAGGGGGAGCGTTATTCCTTTGGGGAAATATGCGAACGAGCGTCCAGGGAAAGGATTGCCTCCATTGTGGACTGCAATGACAGCTGTTTCCTGGCGCCGGACAGCATGTGCAGGGCTGTGGCGGACTTCTGCAATGCCGGCGGACAGCAGGTCCCAAGGACCAGGTGGGAGATGGCTGCCGTGATCTATAACAGCCTGGCAGTCTGCTATGGGGCGTGTGTAAAGGAACTGGAGCAGCTGACAGGGATTTCCTATGACAGGATCCATATTGTGGGGGGCGGGGCCAATGCCGATTATCTCAACCGCCTGACGGCAAATGCAACCGGCAGGACCGTGTACGCAGGGCCCGCGGAGGCCACGGCCATCGGCAACCTGGCGGCGCAGATGATAAAGGGCGGTGAATACGCAAGCCTTGCGGACGCAAGGGAGAGTATTTTCAGGTCCTTTGAAATAAAGACATATCACAGCAAAAGCAACCATTGAAAGGGGTAAAGTCAGGATGAATGCAAAGGAAAGATATGAATCAGCAAGAGAAATATATGGAGCCATTGGCGTGGATACCGAGGCGGCCATGGAACAGTTAAGGAACATTCCCATCTCAATGCATTGCTGGCAGGGCGATGACGTTATGGGATTTGAGGGCGCGCAGGCCCTGTCGGGGGGAATCCAGGCAACCGGCAATTATCCGGGCCGTGCAAGAGATCCCCGGGAACTTATGAGCGACATCAAAAAGGCGTTGAGCCTGATCCCGGGAAAGCACAGGCTGAATCTTCATGCAAGCTATGCCATATTTGAAGAGGGAGAGAAGGTGGACAGGGACCGGCTGGAGCCCAAGCATTTTGCCAAATGGGTGGAATTTGCCAAGGAAATGGGACTGGGGCTGGATTTTAACCCCACCATGTTCTCCCATCCCAAGGCGGAGAATGCAACCTTATCCAGCGAGGATCCCAAAATCCGGAAATTCTGGATCGACCACTGCAGGGCCTGCATCCGCATCGGCCAGTATTTTGCGGAGGAACTGGGCACTCCCTGTTCCCTTAACATATGGATACCCGATGGATTTAAGGATATTCCGGCTGACCGCACCTCGCCCAGGGCAAGGCTTAAGGATTCCCTGGACCGGATCCTGGATATGGATTACCGTAAGGAAAAGGTCCTGGTGGCCGTGGAGTCAAAGGTATTCGGCATTGGAATGGAGAGCTGTACGGTGGGTTCCCATGAGTTTTACATGAACTATGCTGCCTCCAGGGGAATCATGTGTCTTCTGGACAGCGGACATTTTCACCCCACAGAGGTGATCTCTGACAAGATATCTTCCATGCTCCTGTTCTCACCCCAGGTGGCGCTTCACGTAAGCCGCCCGGTGCGCTGGGACAGCGACCACGTGGTGCTGTTTGATGATGAGACAAGGGAAATCGCCAAGGAGATCGTGCGCAATGATCCAAAAAGGGTACTGCTGGCCCTGGATTTCTTTGACGCCAGCATCAACCGAATTGCCGCCTGGGTGGTGGGCATGAGAAACATGCAGAAAGCCTTGTTATATGCCCTTCTGATGCCCGGAAAGTCCCTTGCGGCACTCCAGGAAGAGCGCAGGTTTACGGAGCTGATGATGCTCCAGGAGGAACTTAAAACATATCCATTTGGCGATGTGTGGGATCATTTCTGCGAAGAGAACCAGGTTCCGGTAAAGGAGCAGTGGTTTGAGGATGTAAAGGCCTATGAGCAGGAAGTGCTGTCAAGGCGGAGCTGACAGGGTGTTGTGGAACTGGCAGGGATTTATATACATAGTTACGAAAAAATAAAAAGTGAGGAACATGGAAATGAACGTATTAGATGCATCTTTTGTACAGGGATTTATCCGTATGTGTGACGATGGCTTTAAGCAGAACTGGCACGAGCGAAACGGCGGGAATTTAAGCTACCGCATCACCCCCGGGGAAGTTGAGGAGATCAGGGAATGCCTGAGCGCAGCGCAGCCGTGGCAGCCCATAGGGACCAGCGTGCCCGGGCTGGCCGGCGAATATTTTATGGTGTCGGGAAGCGGAAAATATATGCGCAATATGATCCTTGAACCTGAGGCAAATGCCTGTATCATAGAGCTGGATGGGACCGGGGAAAATTACCGCATCTGCTGGGGGCTGGTAAAGGGCGGCAGGCCCACCAGTGAACTGCCGTCCCATCTCATGAACCATGAGGTAAAAAAGCAGGCCACGGGCGGAAAGCACAGGGTGATCTACCATGCCCATCCCGCCAATGTGATCGCCCTTACCTTTGTGCTTCCTTTAAAGGACGAGGTGTTTACAAGGGAGCTGTGGGAGATGGCCACCGAGTGCCCGGTTGTTTTTCCTGACGGTATCGGGGTTGTGGAGTGGATGGTTCCCGGCGGAAGGGACATTGCAGTGTCGACCAGCGAGCTGATGAAGCAGTATGACGTGGCGATCTGGGCTCATCACGGCATGTTCTGCTCCGGAGAGGATTTTGACCTGACCTTTGGGCTTATGCACACGGTGGAGAAGTCCGCGCAGATCCTGGTAAAAATGCTGTCCATGCGCCCTGATAAGCTTCAGACCATTACGGCTCAGAATTTCCGGGATCTGGCCAGGGATTTTAAGGTGACCCTTCCCGAAAAATTTTTATATGAGAAATAGGAGGATCGGTATGGCGGGGAAAAGGGCGGTTTGAAACAGTATCATAAAGATAGTTACATACGTTTAGGTGCCTATCTTCCCGCCGGGTGCCTATCTTCCCGCCGGGTGCCTATCCATCCGCCGGGTGCCTATCCCACTTTAAAGTGCGTACTTACCGGATGAATACTGCTTAAGCTATAATCATGAATGTAACCAGTACAGATATACTCTGTAACGAATGCTTAGAAGAAAAGGAGACATTTTCATGAAAAAAGTAGTGGAATTTTTACAGGCTAATCCGGTACAGTACCTGGCAACCGTGGGCAGGGACCACAAGGCCAAATGCCGCCCCTTTATGTTTTGCTTTGAAAAGGATGGGAAGCTGTGGTTCTGCACCAATAACCGGAAGGATGTCTATAAGGACATGCAGGCGAATCCGGAGATTGAGGTGAGTGTTTCTGATCCCGGTTATGCATGGATCCGCCTTCATGGCCGGGTGGTGTTTGAGAACAATATGGAGGTGAAGGAAGGGTGTATGGCCAATCCCATTGTAAAGGGCCAGTATAACAGGGCCGACAACCCGATCTTTGAGGTGTTTTATCTGGATGAGCCCCATGGGGTTATTGCCGACTTTTCCGGCAATCCGCCCTATGAATTCTGATGCAGGTCTGCATGGTGAACATAGATCCTTGTTTTAAGATTGCTCCCGGGTCCTGCAGCTAAATCCTGCTTTTGTACTCGCTGCCCCAGGCGAACATGGAATCCAATATAGGTTTCAGGCTGTATCCTGTTTCTGTGAGCGTGTACTCCACTTTGGGAGGCACTTCGGGATAAACGGTCCGTGTCAAGAGCCCATCCTGTTCCATGGCGCGCAGATGGCTTGTGAGGACCTTTTGTGTGATGCCGCCCACGGAGCGCATCAGTTCATTGAACCGTTTGGTCCCGGTGAGCAGGTCCCGCAGGATCAGGACTTTCCATTTGTCGCCAATGAGCTGCAGGGTCATTTCCACAGGACAATCAGGTATGTTTTTTGTATGTTCCATAAGGGTACCTCCAGGTATATTTTAGATGATACAGTCATATTTGGCTGTATCATATTTATCAGCTGTACAGCCATGCCGGACCGCCTGGGCTTATTATAAACCGCGGCCGTTATTTTTTCAATATGGGCCAGGAAATTTCTGCAGGCAGCCGGAAGGTCTTGGTAAGGTTTCATGGGAGAGACAGCTTGGAAAGAGGGATGAAAATGGATTGGCTTAGGTTTTTAAGCGGCACTTCTGCCGGAGATTACGTGTACCAGGATCTGCCCTATGATCAACTGATCCAAAGGGCGGCATCCATGATCAGCAAGGCGGATGCCGTGTTGGTCGGAGCAGGAGCCGGTCTGTCGGCCGCAGCGGGACTGACCTACACGGGCCGGCGGTTTAAGGAAAATTTCAGTGAGTTTATCGGGAGATACGGGCCTGCTGCCATGAGGGATATGTATGCGGCTGGCTTTTATCCCTTTCCCACGGAGGAGGAGCGGTGGGGCTACTGGTCCAAACACGTCTGGGTGAACAGGATTGAACCGGGGGCTTTACCTCTGTACAGGAAACTGTGTGATATGGTGACCACACGGAAGCATTTTGTGTTGACCACCAATGTGGACCACCAATTCTGGAAAGCAGGCTTTGAAGATAAAAATATATTCGCCACCCAGGGGGATTATGGGAAGATCCAGTGTGCCGGGGCATGCCATGACGTGACCTATGATGCCACGGATCTGTTTGCGCGCATGAATGAGGCCCGCAAAGGCTGCGTTATCCCCTCTTGCATGGTTCCCGTGTGCCCTGTGTGCGGCGGTCCCATGGCCATGAATTTACGGTGCGACCAATATTTTGTGGAGGATGACCATTGGCATCAGGCAGCAAAACGTTACAGCGCGTTCCTGGAGCAGGCGGCTTTGAAGGAGACGGTGGTACTGGAGCTGGGTGTCGGCTTTAACACCCCGGCCATCATACGGTTCCCCTTTGAAAAAATGGTGCGGCAGAATGGGCGGTGGTCCTTTATACGCCTGAATACGGATGGGGCCGCGGTTCCTGCAGATGTGGAAAAACGGGCCGCCGGTATCAATGGCGACATGACTGAAAGTTTGGAGGGCATATGCAGGGCCCTTGAAGGTAAAACTTTGGAAGGCAGGGCTTCAGATAACGGAACGGACAGGGAGAGGAGGCATGACACATGACGCCGGAAGAACAGCGGATCTATCTGATCCGGACATTGGCAGGGGAGATGCCTCAATACAGGAAGGTTGAGATCCCTGAGGATGAGGCGGGGCAAAAACAACTGATCCGGGCACTGATGAACGTGCGTCCGCCCCTTCCGCCGGGCCGTGAGTTCTTAGAGATCCAGGATACATATCTGCGGGACGAGATAATGAAACGCGGAATTGTGGATGCCTCCTCCCTGGCCCCGGTAAAGGAGGGGAGCCGCATCTTTCTTTGGCAGGGGGATATAACCAGGCTGAGGGCGGATGCCATTGTAAATGCAGCCAACAGCGCGCTTTTGGGATGCTTTCATCCGCTGCACTCATGCATTGATAATGCGATCCATTCATTTTCCGGGATCCAGCTGCGCCTTGCGTGCAATGAGATCATGAGAGCCCAGGGGCATGAGGAACCCACCGGCACCGCGAAGATCACTCCCGGATATAATCTGCCCAGCCGGTATGTGCTGCACACGGTGGGGCCGGTTATTTCCGGCCCCCTGCGGGAGAAGGACTGTTGTCTCTTGGCGGATTGTTACCGGTCCTGCCTGGAGCTGGCGGTAAAAAGCGGGATCAGGCCCATTGCCTTTTGCTGCATTTCCACCGGAGTATTTCAATTTCCGCGTGAACGGGCGGCTGAGACGGCCATAGAAACAGTGGCCGGTTTTCTGGAAGGGGATAAGTCCTTAAAACAGGTGATATTTAATGTGTTTGCAGATTTGGACCTGGCTGTTTACAGACGGCTTTTGGAACTGTCCGGAAGGGCCGTATAGAACAAGACGATATAAAATCCAGAGAATATAAAAATCGGAAAAACGTTTCCGGCCCCCATTGATCAGGAGCCGGGGACGTTTTTTTGATTCATGGATCCCGGCATGCACGATCCGGGCATAGATCCGGGAATAAAACCAAAAATCAGGATTGACAGAGCGGACCGTCACCATTATAATAGTTAGATATCTAATAATTAGAATACTAATATATATAAAAGGGGGAGGTGCACATGACATTTCACTATCTGCTGATGGCAAGCCATGCGATCTACAACAAAAAACTGATGGAAATGCTTAGTGATACCGGACTTACCGCTGGCCAGCCCAAGGTTCTTGATTATCTGGGGGACTATGACGGGGCCAGTCAGAAGGAGATTGCGGCCCACTGTTATATTGAGGCCGCAACTCTTACCTCGGTGCTGAACGGTATGGAGACAAAGGGGCTGATCCAGCGCAGGCGGATGAACGGGAACAGACGTACCTTCCATATTTTCCTCACGGACAAGGGATGGGAACAGCAAAAACGGGTCCAGGAGGCTTTCCTGAAAATTGAAGCCGAAACCTTTGAACAGATGGAGCGGGAGGAATGGGAGAAATTTATCCATCAGTTTGCCAGGATACACGAACATTTTGAAAAATAGACGAAAAGAGGAGAAGATATCATGCCGTACGGAGTTATCATCAATTGCATTGCAGTGTTTATAGGAGGGCTGCTGGGAGCTGTTTTAAAAGATTATTTCCCGGACAAATTAAAAGAGGCCCTTCCGGGGATCTTTGGCCTCTCTGCCATTACCATGGGTGTCACATTGATCATCAAGCTGGAAAGCCTTTCCGCAGTCATCCTTGCCGTGATCCTGGGAACTGTGATCGGGGAACTGATGAACCTGGAGACAAGTCTGATGCGGGGGCTTCACAGCCTGGAATCCAGGCTCCCCCTGAGCCTGGACGACAAACAGCTGGACGTGCTGATCAGTATGATCATCCTGTTCTGCTTTAGCGGCACCGGTATTTTCGGGGCCATGAACTCCGCAATGACCGGCGACCATTCCATTCTGATCGCCAAAGCCATTATGGATTTTTTTACTGCTGTGATATTCGGCACCACGGCAGGGTATCTGGTTGGGTTTGTGGCAATTCCCCAGTTTGTGGTCGGGGTCCTGCTGTTTGGGTGCGCCGGATGCGTACTCCCCTACATAACAGGGACCATGCTTGCCAACTTCAAGGCCTGCGGCGGCATCATAACCCTGGCGGTGGGACTTAAGATCGCGGATATTAAGAAATCCAGGGTGTTAAACATACTGCCGGCCATTGTGCTGGTGTTCCCTTTTTCCACGTTCCTCTAAGGAATTTTAAACATGCTCCGGGTCTTCCATGTCAGGCAGTTCATGTCCCTCCGTGATATGGGCTTTGATGGCTTTAAAACTTTTGGCGCTGACCACATGCTCGATGCGGCAGGCATCCTCCACGGCTGTCTGTTCATCCACCCCGAGATAGATCAGCCACTGGGACAGCATGGCGTGGCGTTCGTACATGGTCTCGGCAATCTCCCTCCCCGGTCCGGTGAGGGAGATATGCCCTTCGGAATTGATCTCAATGTATCCGTTCTCCCGAAGGTTTTTCATGGCAACGCTGACGCTTGGCTTGGAAAAGGACAGCTCGTTTGCAATGTCGATGGAGCGGACATAAGGGTTGCGGTGGCCTAACATCAGAATGGTTTCCAGATAATTCTCAGCAGATTCCTGTATTTTCATATAAATCAATCCTTTCAAAACGGTGATATGTTTCCCCCCTGCGATCCTGTGTTTTTTGTGCACTGAGGTATGGTTTGATTTTAGCATATTTCAATATTCTGTGCAAAGATTGAATTTCTCATCAAGGTTTTTGAAAAAAATTATTGACATTTGAGTTAATTGGTGCTAACTTAGACTTGCAGTTAGGATACCATAACTTTCCAGGACTGCATCTGTACCTATTACTGTGATCACATCAAAAAGAAGAGGAGTGATTGTATGCCTTTAACAATGGCAAAAGAGGGTGAAGTAGCATCCATTAAGCGTGTAGGCGGTAAAGATGAAGTGCGCCGGCACCTGGAGAATATGGGATTTGTACCTGGAACGGATGTAACGGTCGTGTCCATTAACAATGGCAATGTGATTGTTAATGTAAAGGACGCCCGCGTTGCGATCAGCAGGGAAATGGCCAACAAGATCATGATCTAACTGGGAATCAGGATATGAGGAAGAAAGGAGCGTTTGATTATGCACACATTAAAAGAGGTTAAATGCGGAGATACGGTTTCAGTGGTAAAGCTTCACGGTGAGGGAGCGGTAAAGCGCCGTATCATGGATATGGGAATCACAAAGGGGACTGAAGTATATGTCCGCAAGGTTGCTCCCCTGGGAGATCCGGTGGAAGTCAATGTAAGAGGTTATGAGCTGTCTCTGAGAAAAGCGGATGCAGAGATGATCGAAGTGCAGTAGGGGCTGCTTTTTTTTAGATAATGAGTTAGCTTAAACTAATTTATTGATAAATTTTCTCAATAAGAGGAATAGGAGGATATGAAAATGTCAATCAAAATTGCTTTGGCCGGTAATCCAAACTGTGGTAAAACTACCCTGTTTAACGGACTCACCGGATCCAACCAGTTTGTAGGAAACTGGCCGGGTGTAACGGTGGAAAAAAAGGAAGGTAAGCTAAAGGGGAACAAGGATGTGATCATCATGGACCTTCCCGGGATCTATTCCCTGTCACCCTATACGCTGGAGGAAGTGGTTGCAAGGAATTATCTGATCACGGAACGCCCTGATGCGATCCTTAACATTGTGGACGGAACCAATCTGGAGCGCAACCTGTATCTGACCACCCAGCTGATGGAACTGGGGATCCCGGTTCTCATGGCTGTGAACATGATGGATATTGTGCAGAAAAACGGAGACCAGATCAATATAAATGCCCTGAGCAAAAAGCTGGGCTGCCCGGTTGTTGAGATTTCGGCCCTTAAAGGCAGCGGGATCATGGAAGCGGCCAACAAGGCGGTGGAACTGGCCAGAGGAGGCCAGAAAGTATCCTCCGTGCACCGGTTTGGGTCTGATGTGGAGTTTGTGCTGGAAGAGATCGCAGGCTGCCTCGGCAATGAGATCCCGGAGGAGCAGAAGCGTTTTTATGCCATCAAGCTGTTTGAGCGGGATGATAAGATTGCTGCCCGGATGTCCACGGTGCCCAATGTTGAGAGCCTGATCAAGCGCACAGAGGATGCCATGGATGACGATGCGGAAAGCATTATCACAAATGAACGCTATACATACATTACCTCCATCATCAGCGGCTGCTATGTGAAAAAGAATAAGCAGAAGCTGAGCACCTCGGACAGGATCGACCATATTGTGACAAACCGCTGGCTGGCCCTTCCTATCTTTGCGGTTGTTATGTGGGTAGTGTATTATGTGTCGGTTACCACAGTGGGTACCTGGGCAACGGACTGGGCCAATGACGGCGTGTTTGGAGACGGATGGAGCCTGTTTGGCATGGAAGTTCCCGGTATTCCGGTCCTGGTGGAAGGCTTCCTGACTTCCGTGGGCTGCGCTGACTGGCTGTCCAGCCTGATCCTGGATGGTATTGTTGCCGGTGTGGGCGCCGTGCTGGGATTTGTTCCCCAGATGCTGGTGCTGTTCATCTTCCTGGCATTCCTGGAGGCCTGCGGATACATGGCCAGGGTTGCGTTTATCATGGATAGGATCTTCCGTAAATTCGGTCTGTCCGGCAAGTCCTTTATCCCCATGCTGATCGGCACGGGCTGCGGCGTTCCCGGAATCATGGCATCACGTACCATTGAAAATGACAGGGACCGCAAGATGACCATTATGACCACCACCTTTATTCCCTGCGGTGCGAAACTCCCCATCATTGCCCTGTTTGCAGGCGCACTGTTCGGAGGCGCTTCCTGGGTTGCACCCAGCGCTTACTTTGTGGGTATTGCAGCCATTATCTGCTCTGGTATTATTTTGAAAAAAACAAAGATGTTTGCAGGCGACCCGGCGCCCTTTGTTATGGAACTTCCTGCTTACCATATGCCCACTGTGATCAATGTACTGCGCAGCATGTGGGAGAGGGGATGGTCCTTTATCAAGAAGGCCGGAACCGTGATCCTGTTATCCACCATCTTTGTATGGTTTACATCCAGCTTTGGGTTTGTGGACGGTCACTTCGGAATGGTGGAGGACCTGTCTGACGGCCTTCTGGCCAGCATTGGCCAGGCGATTGCCTGGATCTTTGCTCCTCTTGGATGGGGCAACTGGCAGGCGGCTGTTGCAGCCATCACAGGACTGGTTGCAAAGGAGAACGTGGTCGGTACCTTTGGTATCCTTTACGGCTTTGCGGAAGTGGCAGAGGACGGCGAGGAGATCTGGGGAACCCTTGCACAGAGCTTTACCACTGTGAGCGCATATTCCTTCCTTGTATTTAACCTGCTTTGCGCTCCCTGCTTTGCAGCCATCGGAGCGATCAAGCGTGAGATGAACAATGCAAAATGGACCTGGTTTGCAATCGGTTACCAGACACTCCTGGCCTACGGCGTATCACTCTGCATCTACCAGCTGGGAACATGGTTCACTTCCGGAAGCTTTGGCATCGGAGCAATTGTTGCGCTCCTTCTGGTAGCGCTGTTCATTTACCTGATGGTAAGACCGTACAAGGAAAGCAAGTCCCTGAAGGTTGGCGCAAAAGCCGGCGCAGCATCCTGATAACAGATGAACGTGCACGCGAGCGTGGAAAGACGATCCCCGTTCCGTGCGCGTTCTGACGTACCTGCGGCCATTAAGTGCCTGAAATCACGTAAGGAGGAGAACTGATATGTGGCAAAAAGAGCAGGTGATCGAAGAATTTCAAAAAAGAGGAAAACGGATGACCCAGCAGAGACGGATGCTTTTGGAAGTGATCCTGGAAAGCGACTGGACAAACTGCAAGGATATCTACTATGAAGCACGCAAGCGCGATCCCAACCTGGGGATGGCCACTGTGTACAGGACGGTCAGTGCACTGGAAGAGATGGGGGTGCTGGCGCGCACGTACCAGTACTCCTCACCGGATTCGCCAAAGGAGGAAGAGGATTGTCAACAGCAATCATTTGTGTCTTATTGATCATTATTTCCGTGTTTGGCATCAGAAGCTATATGAAGCGTCTGGCTTCCGGCTGCTGCGGATCGTCCGGGGAAAAGTCCCCCAAACGGATTAAGGTAAAGGATAAGGACCTGTCCCATTACCCGCACCAGTGCACCATGAAGGTGGACGGAATGTCCTGCGGCAACTGCGCGGTCCGTGTGGAGAATGCCCTGAACGCCATGGAGGGCGTGTGGGCAAGGGTGGATCTGGAAGCAGGAGAAGCGCAGGTTTATATGAAACAGAAGTATGAAGACAAGGCCCTGAAGGATGCGGTGAAGGCAGCCGGATACACGATTTTTAAAATCAATCACACTAAATGACTTTATTTCTCAATAAGAAGCGTTGGAATTGACTAACCAGCATTTTCCAGTTTAGGATAAATGTGTAAACGATATGTAAAGTTCCCGCAAAGGAAGTGACACAAGATGAAATATCACAAATTCTGGGCTTGGGCCATGGTGTTTTGTTTCGCGATGACCCTATACACCGGGTACAAGCATAAGTAGGAGGATAAAGAGATGATTGATTGTTTTAAGTGTAAGAGGATTGGTTTGTTTTTGGGCGGCGTCCTGTTTGGTACGGCAGGCGTTAAGGTGCTGGCAAGCACGGACGCAAAGAAGTTTTATATCAACTGCCTGGCAGCCGGTTTACGGGCTAAGGACTGTGTGATGACCACGGCCACCAACATCCAGGAAAATGCGGAGGATATCCTGGCAGAAGCCAAGGAGATCAATGTAAAGCGCAAACAGGAAGAAGTGTTTGAGGATGAGAGCGGAGCAGAAGACCAGGCTGTTTCTGAGGAGATGGCTGAGGAGCCGGTAAACGTGGTTACAGAGTAATGTGGATTCCGCCCGGGGATAGATGGTTCCCTGGGCGGTACTTTTTTCGTCACAGTAAGTCAGATAGGAGCTGCAGGCAGATGAAATTTGTTATAAGACATGAGATACGGGGCAGGGTGAGGATCCACCTTTACCAGAAGGAGATGAGCATCCGTCAGGCGGACCTGCTGCAGTATTATCTCTGCGCCTTGCCGGGTGTGAAGGATGCAAAGGTGTATGAGAGGACTGCGGACGCGGTTGTGGTCTTCGAGGGCGACCGGGGAGAGATCCTTAACGGTGTGCGGAAATTTTCTTATGAAAATGAACGGCTTCAGGAACTGGTTCCCAAGAACAGCGGAAGGGCCCTGAACAGGGAGTATAAGGAAAAGCTGATCCAAAAGGTGGCGGTACGGGCGGTGACAAAGGCATTGTTTCCCCTGCCCTTCCGGGCAGTCTACAC
Organism: Clostridium sp. FS41; assembly: GCF_000954015.1. Lineage (NCBI taxonomy): Bacteria > Bacillati > Bacillota > Clostridia > Eubacteriales > Clostridiaceae > Clostridium > Clostridium sp. FS41. The sequence continues at coordinate 91,132 of NZ_JYHN01000046.1, read as the reverse complement.
CGTGTACCACGGGATCCGGTATCTGATCAAGGGGATCCGCTGCCTGTTAAAGGGCGCTTTGGAGGTGGAGGTCCTGGATGCCACGGCAATTATGGTTTCCATTGTAAGGAGGGATTTTGACACGGCCGGTTCCGTGATGTTCCTTTTGGGGATCGGCGAGCTTTTGGAGGAGTGGACCCACAAGAAATCAGTGGGCGACCTTGCCAGGAGTATGTCCCTTAATATCACTAAGGTATGGCAGAGCGTGGAAGGGACCGAGGTGCTGGTGCCCCTTTCCAAGATCCGGGAAAATGATATGGTTACCGTACATATGGGAAATGTGATCCCGCTGGACGGCGTGGTGGTGTCCGGGGAAGCCATGGTGAACCAGGCAAGCCTTACAGGGGAGTCCGTGCCCGTGAAAAAGGAAGAGGGCATGTATGTGTATGCCGGAACCGCCATAGAGGAAGGGGAGATCACGCTGTGCGTGAAAAAGGCAGCGGGAGCCACCCGGTTTGAGCGGATCGTGACCATGATCGAGGAGTCGGAGCAGCTTAAGTCCACGGCAGAGGGAAAGGCGGCCACCCTGGCCGATGCCCTGGTCCCCTGGAGCCTGGGAGGCACGGTCCTGACATGGCTGCTCACCCGCAATCCCACCAAGGCCCTGTCCATCCTGATGGTAGACTTCTCCTGCGCCCTGAAGCTGGCCATGCCGTTATCCGTGCTGTCGGCCATGCGCGAGGCCAGCAGCTACCACATCACGGTAAAGGGCGGCAAGTATATGGAGGCGGTGGCGGCAGCGGACACCATTGTATTTGACAAGACAGGCACCCTGACAAAGGCAAGGCCCCAGGTGTCTGATGTGGTGGCGTTTAACGGGCAGGATAAGAATGAACTGCTGCGGATCGCCGCCTGCCTGGAAGAACATTTCCCCCACTCCATGGCCAATGCCGTGGTCCAGGAGGCGGTTAAACGAGGCCTGGTGCACCAGGAGATGCACTCCAGGGTGGATTACATCGTAGCCCATGGAATCGCCACCTATGTGGGGGAGGAGCGGGTGGTGATCGGAAGCTATCACTTTGTGTTTGAGGATGAGGGCTGCAAGGTGCCGGAAGACGGCAGGGATGCATTTGACAGCCTTCCTTCGGAATACTCCCATCTGTTTTTGGCCATTGGAGGAAGGCTGGCAGCCGTCATCTGCATCGAGGACCCCCTGCGGGAGGAGGCGGATGCGGTGATCAGCGCCCTTCACAGACAGGGGATCAAAAAGATCGTGATGATGACAGGGGACAGCGAGCGCACGGCCCGGGCCATTGCGGCCAGGATAGGCGTGGATGAGTATTATTCCGAGGTTCTGCCCGAAGATAAGGCGGGATTTGTGGAGCGGGAAAAGAAGCTGGGCCACAAGGTGATCATGATCGGAGACGGAATCAATGACTCGCCGGCCCTTTCCGCTGCGGATGCAGGCATTGCCATCAGCGAGGGAGCGGAGATCGCCAGGGAGATTGCGGATATCACCATATCCGAGGACAACCTGTTCCAGCTTGTGACCCTGAGGGCGATCAGCAGAGGGCTGATGGACCGGATTGACCGGAATTACCGGTGCGTGATCGGGTTTAACCTGGGACTGATCCTGTTGGGCGTAGGGGGCGTGATCGCGCCTGCCACCTCAGCCCTGCTCCATAATACATCCACTCTGGCAATCAGCCTTAAGAGCATGACCAACCTCCTTGACTGAATGGGAGGATATGAGAAAAAGATTATCAGTTGGCACACTTGCCTTTTTCAAGGAACTTTGGTATACTGAGGATGGTTAGCTAAAGCTAACTATGTGGATCAATCATGTGATACCATCCTGCCCCGGATCAAGTGATCAGGTGCCCATTTTCAGCTGTTTTCCATTATCCCGGGGCAGGGGATATCCATGGGAAAGGATGTGGAATGAACTATTTAGAGATTGAGAAAGTAATCGGACGGGAAATCATTGATTCCAGAGGGAATCCCACGGTAGAGGCGGAGGTTGTCCTCGCAGACGGTACGGTTGGAAGGGGAGCTGCCCCCAGCGGTGCGTCCACTGGAGAATTTGAGGCCCTGGAATTAAGGGATCATGAGAATCCGCGCTTTGGAGGAAAAGGCGTCTTAAAGGCGGTCAGGAATATCAATACAGTGATTTCAGATACCCTGAAGGGGATGAATGCAGCGGATATCTACGCAGTGGACCGCGCCATGATCCGGGCGGACGGGACAAAGGACAAGTCTAATCTTGGGGCTAACGCGATCCTGGCAGTTTCCATTGCCTGCGTGCGCGCGGCCGCCAATGGCCTGGATCTTCCCCTGTACCGTTTCCTGGGCGGCGTAAACGGCAACAGGCTGCCGGTTCCCATGATGAATATATTAAACGGCGGCGCCCATGCTGCCAATACAGTGGATGTGCAGGAGTTTATGATCATGCCTGTGGGCGCAAAAAGCTTTAAGGAGGGCCTGCGCTGGTGCGCGGAAGTGTTCCATGCCCTGGCAGCCCTTTTAAAGGAAAAGAAGCTGGCCACCTCAGTGGGGGACGAGGGCGGATTTGCCCCTGACCTGGGAAGTGATGAGGAAGCGATCCAATACATACTGGCAGCGGTGACCAGGGCCGGATATGAGCCGGGAACGGATTTTGTTCTTGCCATGGATGCTGCTTCCAGCGAGTGGAAGAGCAAAACCAAGGGAGAATACCTTCTTCCCAAGAGCGGGAAGAAGTTTACATCAAAGGAGCTGGTGGATCACTGGGAGAAGCTGATCGGCAAATACCCCATTTATTCCATTGAAGATGGTTTGGATGAGGAGGACTGGGAAGGCTGGAGGATGATGACGGACAGACTGGGAAACAGGGTGCAGCTGGTGGGTGACGACCTGTTTGTGACCAACACGGAGCGCCTTGCAAAGGGGATCAGCCAGGGCTGCGGGAATTCCATCCTTATTAAGCTGAACCAGATCGGAACCGTGTCAGAAACGCTGGAAGCCATTAAGATGGCCCACAATGCAGGGTATACGGCCATTGCCTCCCACCGCTCCGGCGAGACGGAGGATACCACCATCGCCGACCTGGCGGTGGCCTTAAACACCTGCCAGATCAAGACAGGCGCCCCCAGCAGAAGCGAACGGGTGGCAAAGTACAACCAGCTGCTGCGGATCGAGGAGGAACTGGGGGAAAGCGGAGCGTATCCCGGGATGGACGCTTTCCATATTTCAAGATAAGCGGTTTCAGGATTAGATAATAAATGATTACAGGAAAGGGATCGGTGCAGAGACGTTGAACAGGAACGTCCCTGTGCCGATCCCTGTTTTTTATTGGGTATCCTGTTCCGCTGAGCCCCCCCGTGGCCGTAACACGGAGATCGGTAAAAAACAATATTAATAATTATTATCAATACTAAATGTTGACAAAAGCGGGATGTTCTGATAAACTTGCATTAAGTTAGTTGAAACTAACATAAAATATCATTTTTAATGCAAACTATAAAATATCAGTGAAAACAGGAGGAAATAATATGTCATTAATCGGAAAAGAAATCAGTGATTTTACAGTGCAGGCTTACGTGGACGGATCGTTTAAGGAAGTGAAAAAATCGGATGTACTGGGGAAGTGGGCGGTATTCTTCTTTTATCCGGCTGATTTTACCTTTGTGTGCCCCACGGAGCTGGAGGATCTGGCCAACAAGTATGAGGAATTTAAGGCTGCGGGCTGCGAAATCTACAGTGTGTCCTGCGACAGCCATTTTGTACACAAGGCATGGCATGATGCGTCCAAGACCATCCAGAAGATCCACTACCCCATGCTGGCGGATCCCACAGGAAAGCTGGCAAGGGATTTTGAGGTAATGATCGAGGAGGACGGAATGGCGGAGAGGGGCAGCTTTATCGTAAACCCGGAGGGAAAAATCGTTGCCTATGAAGTGATCGCCGGAAATGTGGGCAGGAATGCGGACGAGCTGTACAGACGTGTCCAGGCTTCCCAGTTTGTGGCAGAGCACGGGGACCAGGTTTGCCCGGCCAAGTGGCAGCCGGGGGCCGACACCCTGAAGCCAAGCCTGGATCTGGTGGGGCTGATCTAAATGGAACAGGAGAGGGAAAAAAATTATTTGTATGATGTGGTGATCGTAGGAGGCGGACCGGCCGGATTGTCGGCCGCCATCTACATGGCCAGGGCCAGATATAGGGTCCTTTTGATGGAGAAAGAGAAGATCGGCGGGCAGATCACCATCACCTCGGAAATCGTCAACTACCCGGGCGTGGAGAGGACCAGCGGAAAAGAACTGACCCATTCCATGAAGGAGCAGGCCCAGGCGTTCGGGGCAGAGTTTGTGATGGCCGAGGTGCTGGATATGGACCTGGATCAGGACATCAAGGTGCTTCACACAACAGCCGGCGAGTATAAGGCCCTGGGAGTGGTGCTGGCAACGGGAGCTAACCCCAGAAAGCTTGGGTTTAAAGGGGAAAAGGAATTTCAGGGCAGAGGCGTGGCTTACTGCGCCACCTGCGATGGGGAATTCTTTACAGGCATGGAGGTCTTTGTAATCGGCGGAGGGTTTGCCGCTGTGGAGGAAGGCATTTTCCTGACCAGATATGCAAGGAAGGTAACACTGGTGGTCCGGGGGGATGACTTTACATGTGCCAGAACCGTGGCGGACCAAGTAAAAAAGGAAGATAAGATTGAGGTGAAGTTTAACACGGAGATCCTGGAAGCAGGCGGGGAACATATGGTTTCCTATGCGCGATTCAGAAACAACCGCACCGGCGAGGAGTGGACCCATGAGGCTGGTGAGAACGGCGGTTTCGGTATCTTTGTCTTTGCGGGCTATGTGCCTAACACTGCATGGATCAGCGGAAAGCTGGTGTGTGATGAGCAGGGTTACCTGGTTACGGACAGCAGCCAGAAGACTAGCGCTGAAGGAGTGTACGGCGCAGGGGATGTGTGCATCAAGAATCTGCGCCAGGTGGTGACAGCGGTATCGGATGGCGCGGTGGCGGCCACCTCCCTGGAAAAGCATGTTTCCTCCATCCATGAAAAGCTGGGCATTCCCGCCCTTGAGCAAGGGGAGGCGGACACAAAACGCCTGGAAGGGGAAATGACCGGCGGTGGCAGAACCCTGGGAGAAGGCAGCCGGGGAGATGGAGCCCGGGGAGAAGATACCCGGGGAGAAGATACCCGGGGAGAAGATACCCGGGCGGAGGACGGCAATGGCTTCCTGTCGGCACAGATCCGGCAGCAGCTGTCAGGTCTGTTTCCAAAATTCCAGGAAAAGGCAGTCATAACCGCGGAGCTGGACGACAGCCCCCTTGCCGGGGAGATGAGCGGTTTCCTGGGCGAACTGGAGGGATTGACAGACAGGATCATCTGTAAGAGAGAATATATCAGCAGGGAAGAAAAGGAGAGGCGGGAGGCCGGCGGCGAATTGTTCCCCGCCTTCCGGCTGGGCCGCCAGGATGGAAGGGAAGGAAATATCCTGTTCCACGGCGTTCCGGGAGGGCATGAATTTAACTCCTTTATCGTGGCCCTGTATAATATGGCGGGTCCGGGGCAGCCGCTGGACGAGGGTCTGAGACAGCGCCTTTCCTCCATCAGCAAGGATATCAATGTGAAGGTGATGGTGTCCCTGTCCTGCACCATGTGCCCTGAGGTGGTGATGGCTGCCCAGAGGGCGGCCTCCCTTTCGGGACATGTGACTGCCGAGATGGTCAACCTGATGCATTACCCGGACCTGAAGAAAAAATATAATATCATGAGTGTTCCGTGCATGGTGATCAACGGCTCCCAGGTTTATTTCGGGAAGAAGAGCCTGGAAGAAGTGACAGGGCTGCTGGAGGGGAATTAAAGGGTCAGGCGGTCCTGGCAGCGGGAACGAGGCTTTAATGAGAAAAGGAATCAGTTAGACATATTGACTGATTCCTTTTTTTGTTACATAATAACAGTGTTATATAACGGCGTTATATTTTACGGAAAGGCAGGAAAGGGGAAGATGGGAAACCGGAGGAACAAGACGGCGGAGGCCATACTGGAAGCGGGAAAAAGGGAATTTTTAAAATACGGATATGAACAGGCATCCCTTAGAAGGATCGCAGGGGAGGCATCGGTGACCACCGGAGCCATCTATGGATATTTTCCAGGCAAGGAGGCGCTGTTTGAGGCGCTTACCAGGGATGCGGCCGAGGAACTGGTGAACATGTATGTGAAGACCCATGAGGATTTTGCAGCTCTTGCGCCGGATGAACAGCCGGGTATGCTGTCTGATATCACGGAGGAATATGTTCCCCGGATGGTCAATTTCATATATGACCATTTTGACGCATTCAAACTGCTGATGTGCTGCGGCGCTCCCGGGGCCAGGGACGGTTTCTTTGACAGGCTGGCAGCGGTGGAGGAAAAATCGTGCTGGGATTTTGTGGGCGCGGTAAAGACCTTGGGACATCCGGTGCCTGAGATGAGCGATACGCTGATCCATATTTTGTGCCGGTCCTTTTTTCAGCAGCTTCATGAGTTTGTATCCCATGATGTACCAAGGGAACAGGCTGTCTCATGTTCAGTCACACTGAGCCGTTTCCAGCATGCGGGATGGATCAGGATTTTGGGGCTTTAAAAAGCCCTGGTTTTATGACTGATGGTTAGTTTTAACTAATTTAAAGATTATTTGATAAGGAGGATGAGAAAGTGGATGGAAACAGTAAATTGATCATGACACAACTTCCGGATCAGGAAAAAGTCACACTCATGACCTTTGCAGGGAGGCATTGTTTTCTCACAGGGGCAGGCTGTGTCCTTTCGGGGATCAGCGCAGTGATCGGACTGGTACCTTACCTGTGTATGTGGAATGTGGTGAAACTGGCAGTGACGGGCTGGCCGGACCGGATGGACGGAAATGCCCTGGTGTATTGGGGGTGGATGGCGGTCATATCATCCCTGATTAGTATGCTGATCTATTTTGGGGCACTGATGTGCACCCATCTTTCAGCATTCCGCACGGCCAGGAATATGAAGACAGTGGCACTCCACCACCTGACCAGGCTCCCCGTGGGATATTTTAAACAGAGGGGCAGCGGTAAGTTAAGGCGTATCATTGATGACGGGGCAGGGCAGACGGAAACCTACCTGGCCCACCAGCTGCCGGACCTGGCAGGCGCCCTGGTCACCCCGGCGGCGGTCCTTGTGCTGCTCCTGGTTTTTGACTGGAGGTTTGGGCTGATCAGCCTGATCCCCATGGCGGTGGGCGCTTTTTTCCTGAGCCGCATGATGGGGCCGGGAATGGCCGAGTGTATGAGGCAGTACCAGAATGCCCTGGAGGACATGAACAATGAAGCTGTGGAATATGTGAGGGGAATACCCGTGGTCAAGACATTCCAGCAAAGTATATTTTCCTTTAAAAGTTTCCACGACTCCATTTTGCGCTACCGGGACTGGGCGGTGAATTATACCGTGTCCCTGCGCATTCCCATGTGCGCCTATACGGTCAGCATCAACGGCATATTTGCCCTTCTGATCCCGGCCGGTATCCTGCTTGCAGGGGATATCTCCAGGGGCGCGGCCTATGAGACCATTGCCCTGGATCTGCTGTTCTATATTCTTTTCACACCGATCTGTGTTTCCATGATGGATAAGATCATGTGGACCAGCGAGAATACGATGGCAGCCAGGGATGCCATGAACCGGATCCTGGATATCATAAAGGAAAAGCCGCTGCCTGAGCCGGCTGCTGCCACAACCCCCTCGGGTTACACCGTTGAGTTCAGGGACGTATCATTTTCCTATGACAACACAGGAACGGACGCGCTGAGCCATGTGTCCCTCACCGTCCCCCAGGGCGCTACGGCCGCCATGGTAGGGGCTTCGGGAAGCGGAAAGACCACTCTGGTAAGCCTGATTCCCAGGTTCTTTGACGTGGACAGGGGAAGTATCTGCATCGGCGGCGTGGATGTGAGGGAAATCGGCAGTGAGGAGCTGATGAAGCTGGTGAGCTTTGTGTTTCAGGACTGCCATCTGTTCAAGGACAGCCTGTTAAACAATATCAGGGCCGCCAGGCCGCAGGCCACAAAGGAGGAAGTGATGCGGGCAGTGGCTGCTGCCCGGTGTGAGGACATTATTGAAAAAATGCCCCAGGGCCTGGATACTGTGGTGGGGACCAAGGGCACCTACCTGTCCGGTGGAGAGGTGCAGCGGATCGCCCTGGCCAGGGCAATCCTTAAGGATGCGCCCATTGTGCTTTTGGATGAGGCAACTGCATTTGCAGACCCCGACAACGAGTATCTGATCCAGCAGGCGTTTGAGACGCTTGTTAAGGGAAAGACAGTGATCATGATCGCCCACAGGCTTTCCACCGTGTGCCACTCGGACCGGATTTTTGTCCTGGAGCAGGGCCGGATTGCAGAACAGGGACGCCATGAAGAGCTTCTCCGGTCAGGGGGGCTGTATGCCAAAATGTGGAAGGATTACCAGACGTCAGTGGAGTGGAAGGTAGGTGGAGAGGTATGAGCAGATATCTTCAGAGAAAATTTGCACTAAGTGAGCAGGGCGGAAAGGATTTGACCAAGGCGATTTTTTCCTGCGCCCTGACCAATATCGGATTGATGTTTCCCATGGGCATCCTGCTGGTTTTCCTGGAACGGCTTCTGGGGCCGCTGGTGGGAATAGAAGCCCCTGTTATGGGGATGGCCGGGTACATGGGCATCAGTGTCCTGCTTTTAGCCGTTATCTTTGCGGTGGAGCGCCTTCAGTATAATACAACCTTTCTGGCCTCCTACAAAGAGAGCGCCCAGATGCGCATCCGCCTGGCGGAGCGGCTGAGGACCCTGCCCCTTTCCTTTTTCGGGAAAAGGGACCTGGCGGACCTGACAACCACCATTATGGCGGATTGCGCTTTTGTGGAAAAGGCATTTTCCCACTTTATACCCGAGCTTATAGGCGCCCTGATTTCCACCATGCTCATAGGCATAGGTCTTTTGGCAGCGGACTGGAGGATGGGGCTGGCAGTGCTGTGGGTGGCGCCGGTGTCATTTCTCCTGGCAGCGGGGACCAGGCCCATGGTGGACCGGATGGAGCGCAGGCAGAAGGGAAGGAAGATTGCTGCCTCGGACGGGATCCAGGAATGCATTGAAAACATCCAGGACATCAAGGCCAACAACCAGAGGGAGGAGTACCTTAAGGGGCTGGACCAGAAGCTTTTGAACGTGGAATCCATTACCATCAGGCTGGAACTGTTAAACGGAACCCTGGTGACGGCTTCCCAGATGTTCCTTAAGATCGGCATGGCTACCACTGTGCTGGCAGGCGCATCCCTTCTGGTGTCACGGTCCATTGATTTTATGATCTTCCTCATGTTCATGCTGGCTGCAACCAGACTGTACCTGCCGCTGGCAGGCTGCCTGCAGAACCTGTCCGCCGTGTACTCCACCCTTTTGGTGGTGGAACGCATGAAGGGGATTGAGGAGCAGCCTGTCCAGCAGGGAAATAAAAGCGTTTCCTATAAAGGGTATGACATTGTGTTTGACCATGTGGGCTTTTCCTATAAGGACGGGGAACAGGTTTTAAAGGATGTGTCCTTTACAGCCAGACAGGGACAGGTCACCGCACTTGTGGGTCCGTCCGGCGGAGGAAAGTCCACCAGTGCAAAACTGGCGGCCAGGTTCTGGGACATTGACAAGGGCAAGATCACCCTGGGTGGCATGGATATCAGCAGTGTGGACCCTGAGACATTGCTGGGAAGTTTCTCCATTGTGTTCCAGGATGTGGTCCTCTTTAACAACACGATTATGGAAAATATCCGCTTGGGGCGCAAGGGGGCCACGGACCAGGAGGTAATCAATGCCGCCGGGGCCGCCCAGTGCGAGGAATTTATCCGGCGTCTCCCTGACGGCTATCATACCAGGATCGGGGAAAACGGCTCCACCCTGTCGGGGGGTGAGCGGCAGCGGCTTTCCATTGCCAGGGCATTGTTAAAGGACGCTCCGGTCATACTCATGGATGAGGCCACGGCCTCCCTGGATGTGGAGAATGAGACACTGGTGCAGGAGGCCATTTCCAACCTGGTAAAGGATAAAACAGTCCTGATCATTGCGCACCGGATGCGCACCGTGGCAGGAGCGGACCGGATCGTGGTGCTGAAAGACGGTCTGGTGGCGGAGCAGGGGACTCCCAGGGAGCTGATGGACAGGAACGGGGTCTACCGCCATATGGCGGAGCTTCAGGGCAGGAGCCTGACGTGGAGCCTTTAGTATACAGGGACGGGCAGTGCGCGGTTGAAACAGCTGCGCACTGCCCGTTGGTCTGCGGGATTTCTTGACAGCCGGGATAAACATGTTATAATTGATAACATTGATAACCCACAGAAAAAGGATCGGATCCAATGACGGGCAGGAGGGGCTTACGTGCCAAAAGACAAACATGCCAGCCGCGCAAGGATCGTAATGGCTGCCAGGAAAGAGTTCCTGGAAAAGGGCTTTGAGAAAGCCTCCATGCGCACCATTGCACAGGCTGCGGGGATGACATCCGCCGGACTTTACCGGCATTTTGCAGATAAGGAAGCTATGTTTTCCGCTTTGGTGGAACCGCTGATGGAGGAACTCCAGGAAATGTGCAGCGCCATGGAAGCCAGGAATTATGGGTTTCTTGAAAAGGGAACGCTGGATGAAATGTGGGACGGTGAGGCGGAACTTGTATATCTGCTGCCTTTGGTCTACCGCTATTTTGAAGAATTCAGATTACTGCTGTGCTGCTCATCCGGTACCAGGTACGGGAACTTCATCCATGACTTTGTGACGCTGGAGCAGGAAAAGACCATGGAGTTTCTGGCCGCTGCCAGACAAAAGGGATGGGAGACAAAGGAGATAGATCCCAGGGAACTGCATCTGCTGCTGAGCGCCTATACATCGGCATTTTTTGAGATTGTCATTCATAAATTTACAAAAGAGGAGGCGGAGCATTATCTGTCCACGTTCCGGAAATTCTTTTATCCCGGCTGGAGGGCCATTTTCAAATGCACTCCGGGATCTTAGGATAAAATCATCCCAAACATGAAGAAGGAGTATTATAATATATGAACAGGTTGGTACATATGAACAAATTAGGAAGAAATGATCTGTGCTGGTGTAAAAGCGGCAGGAAATATAAGAAATGCCACAGTGATTTTGACGCCCGCTTGGAGGAATTCATGCACAGGGGAGCAATCGTGCCTCCCCGCAGCATCATCAAGAACCAGGAGCAGATCCAGGGGATCAGGGAGAGCGGGAAGATCAACATAGCGATCCTGGATTATGTCAGTGGGAACATAAAAGAAGGAATCACAACGGAGCAGATCGACCAGTGGGTCTATGAGCAGACTGTAAAAAACCATGCCGTACCGGCGCCCCTGAATTTTGAGGGATTTCCTAAAAGCGTGTGTACTTCCGTCAATGACCAGGTGTGTCACGGCATACCGTCACCGGATGTGGTGCTGCGCCAGGGGGATATCGTAAACGTGGATGTGTCCACCATTTACAACGGCTACTTTTCCGACTCTTCCAGAATGTTCTGTATCGGCCAGGTGCCTGAGGAAAAGAAGCGCCTGGTGGAGGTGACGAGAAAGAGCCTGGATGTGGGGCTTAAACAGGTGAAGCCATGGGGATTCCTGGGGGATATGGGCCAGGCGATCCATGACTTTGCAAAGGAGAACGGATACACGGTGGTAAAGGAGATCGGCGGTCACGGTGTGGGGTTGGAATTTCATGAGGAGCCCTGGGTGAGCTACGTGTCAAAACGGGGCACGGAAATGCTCATGGTTCCCGGCATGGTCTTTACCATTGAGCCAATGATCAATATGGGATCAGACGAGATTTTCACGGACGAGGAGGATGGATGGACCGTATACACGGAGGATGGCCAGCCGTCCGCCCAGTGGGAGATCCAGGTCCTGGTCACAGAGGAGGGCTATGAGATATTGGCCTATTGATAAGATTTCTCCACAGGCTTCATTGGGTTGACAAACAGGGGGCTGTAAGCTATATTGGACTTAATGTTAGTTAACAGTGATAACAAGAATAAAGGATCGTATCCCAGAGAGGGGGCTGGGCCGGTTATGCAAAACCGGAGGCCCCTCTTTTTTGACAGATAGTTAGATGAAACTAACTTTTTTGCCTTATTCATTTTGTCTGCCCGCTGATGGGTTGGATCCCGCGGTCAAGCCGGACTCCGGATCTGCTTTGGGGCTTTGAAAGGGGAACTAATGGAAGGATCATACGGGACAGCGCTTATAAAGGCGGAGCAGATCAACAAGAACTATGTGCTGGGGGAGATCACCGTGCACGCCCTGAGGGATATTTCCTTTGAACTGTATAGGGGGGAACTGATTGTGATCCTGGGGCCCAGCGGGTCGGGAAAGAGCACGCTGTTAAATATACTGGGCGGAATAGAGACAGCCACCAGCGGAAGGCTTTTGTACGGGGGAAAGGAACTTGACTGGAAAGATAAAAAGGCACTCACTGCCTACCGTAGGGCCCATGTGGGATTTGTGTTCCAGTTCTATAATCTGATGCCGGGGCTGACGGCCCTGGAGAATGTGGAACTGGCAGCGGAACTGGGGGAACATCCCCTGGATGCAGGTGGGCTGATGGAGCAGGTGGGGCTTGCTGACCGGGCGGACCATTTTCCCAGCAAGCTTTCAGGAGGACAGCAGCAGCGGGTGGCCATTGCCAGGGCCCTGTGCAAGAATCCGGACATCCTGCTGTGCGATGAGCCCACCGGAGCCCTGGACAGCAGGACCGGGGTGCAGATTCTGAAGCTGCTGGCTGATTTTAACCGCGCATACCAAAAGGCAGTAGTATTGATCACCCATAACCAGAAGATCGCACAGATCGCCCACCGGGTATTTTATTTTAAGGACGGGTGCCTGGAACGCATTGGGCAAAATGAAAGCCCCTTAAGGCCGGAGGAGGTGGACTGGTAGTGAGGCATTTTCGCAGAAATGTGTTCCGGCTGGCCGGGCAGAACAAAGGCTCCTTTGTGGGAGCGGTTCTCATTATTGCCATTGGAATCTTTATCTATGTGGCCATGATGGATACGTTGAGAAATCTGAGGGACCAGGTGGAGGAGTACTACCGGACCAGCTCCATGGCGGACGTGTTCGCCCAGGTATCCGCAATCTCACACGCGGAGCTGGAGCGGATGAAGGAGATTCCGGGAATTGCCCAGGTGTCCGGGAAAATGGCGGAGGATGTGAGGATCCTTGCAAAGGGACAGCAGGAGATCGTGACCGTCCGCCTTCTGTCCTATGATGCAGGGGACGCCCTGAACCGTCTGATCCTGTCGGAAGGTTTTAAGGCGCATGACAGCCTGTACCTGGGAGGAAGGATGGCTGGAATTTATGGATATGATAAGGGGGAGCCGCTGAAGCTTTTGTGGGGAGGCAGAGGTGTGGATTTTTCCTTTGCAGGCATCTGCCACGCACCGGATTACATCTACTCCATTCCCCCAGGCGGGGCCATGATACCGGATGGAGAGATATATGATGTTGCATGCATTGAAAAAAAGCGGATGGAGGAGCTGACAGGGAGGCAGGATTCCCTGAATGAACTGGGATTTTCCCTGAAACCAGGCTACACCTATGAAGATGTGCGGTTCCAGCTGGCCCAGGGCCTCCAGCCTTACGGCCTTGTATCCCTTGCTTCCAAAGAGGACCAGGGCAGCTTTAACATGGTGGACGGGGAAATGCATGAACTGATCTCCACGGGTACGGTGCTTCCCGCCATGTTCATGTGTATCTCCGTGTTTATGCTGTATGTGGTTTTAAAGAAAATGACCGACAGGGATCAGACCCTGATCGGTACCATGAAAGCCTTTGGCATGACGGACCGGGAACTTATGGGAGCCTATCTCCTGGAGGGCGCCTTGGTGGGCGCCGGAGGAGCCGTCCTGGGCAGCGTTCTGGCAGCTCCCTTTGGCAAGTATATGTTTGATATGTATGTGGATTTTTTTAACCTGCCGGATACGGTTTACCACAACTACATGGACAGCCGGATCAACGGGCTTTTGATCGCCCTGGGAACCGGGCTGGCGGCAGTGTTCCTTGGGGTCAGGGATATCCTTTCCATCACCCCGGCGCAGGCCATGCGTGCCAGAACCCCGTCAGGGGCGGGAAACCTTCCTGTTCCCGGCTTCCTGTTAAAACGGCTGGGGGCCATGGAAAAGATGGGATGCCGTTCCATTGCAAGAAATCCATTCAGGGGATTCCTGCTCATATTGGCCATCGGGTTCCCGTTTTCCATGGCCTCCGTGCTTTTCTCCTTTAACGGTGTGGCGGACCAGATGTACATGGACCAGTTTGATAAAGTACAGGTTTACGATCTGCAGCTTTCCCTGGACCGGTATGTAAGCCCGGTGAAGGCTGCCCAGAGTGGGGGAGTCCTGGAAGGGGTGGAGGAGTCAGAGGCCGTGTGTACGGTGCAGGCAGAGATTAAAAATGAAAACCTTTCGGAATTTGTAATGCTGTACGGGCTGAACCCCAGGTCCGGTCTGTGGAGGATCATGGACAATGAGAACAATTTCTATGAGCCGCCGGACCGGGGGCTTATCATAAACAGCCGGATAGCAGATAAACTTCATGTAAAAAAGGGGGATATGGTCAGGATCAACTGTCCGGGGATGACCGTGGAAGCGGTGCCTGTGCTGGTGGTCCAGGTGATCGAAGAGAGCCTTGGAAGCGGCTGCTACATGAGTCTTGGCAGCTTTGAGCAGGTATTCCACACAGAGCCGGCAGCCAACACAGTGCTTTTAAAGACAAAAGCCGGAAAAACGGAGAGTCTGAAGGCTGAAATGCTGAAGACCAGCCGTGTGACCTGGCTGGTGGACACGAAAAAGATCACAGACAGCTACAGGGATATGATGGGGAGCATGATGGCCATGATCCATATGTTTGCCATTCTGGCCGTGGCATCGGGAGGGATCCTGATCTACAACATTTCTATGATCAATATCCGGGAGCGGGTGACGGAATTCGGCACGCTGATGGTTCTGGGAGAATCCAACCGGGAGATAAGCCGGCTTCTCCTCTTTGAGCAGATGGCATATTTTGCAGTGGGGATCCTGGCCGGGATTCCGGGGAGTATGGCCATACGGAGGATGATCCAGCAGATGGTCATGTCGGACAGTTACACCATCCGTATAAAGATCAGTCCCGGTTCTTATATGGCCGCATTTTTTATCTGCATGGGGATCACCCTGCTGGCCTGCGCGGCCGAGATGCGGTTTATTGACAGGATCCGGCTGACAGAGATCTTAAAGGAAAGGGAGTAAGAAGCAATGAAAAAGCGCAGAAAAATGTTACTGGCCTGTGTGGCGGGCGGGCTGGCGGTGATTGCCGCGGTTTCCTGTGCTGCTGCAGGCGGCCGCGGACAGAAGGTGGAGACAGCGGCAGCAAAAAGAGGTCTGGTGGAGGACCGGTATACAGAGGAGGGCATCATCAGTTTTGGAGGGGAATACCGGGTGATCGCCCAGGCGTCAGGACCGGTGAGCAGCCTGCTGGTGGAAGAAAATTCGCGGGTTAAAAAAGGGGATGTTCTGTTTACCATAGACAGTACGGATTATGAGTATGAAAAGGCCCTGGCGGCAAGTGCTCTGGCCGGGTATGAAGCCCAGCTGGAACAAAGCAGGATCAACCAGGTTATGACCACATCACCCCAGGAATATCTGGAAGCGGTAAAACAGGAGCTGGAGGCCGGAAAAGCCAGGTACCAGTCTGCGAAATCCGTGTATGAAGGAGATCAGGTGCTCTATGCTTCAGGCGCCATTTCCAGGGTGCAGATGGAGACGGACAAAGCGGCTTATGAGGCGGCACTGTCCTCCTGGCAGCAGGCCAGGGGACGTTACGAGGAGAGCAGCCGGTTCCTGGAAAGCCTGAGAGAGGAGGGGATTGACCAGAGCACGATCAACTCCCGCTTTTATAACAGTGAGTTAAACCAGCTGACAGCTCAGATCCAGTCCCGGAAGACAGCAGTGTCCCAGATGGAGGAACAGATCGCCAGATGCCGGGTGAAAGCGGAGCGGGACGGCATCGTCACCTCGCTGCCGGTAAAGGAAATGTCCGTGATCCAGGCGGGGGAGACGGCCGCGGTCATCAACAGCCGGGAAGGGATGAAAGCAGAGGCGGATGTGCTGACCAATATTGCGCCATACATAAAGGAGGGGGAACCGGTGGAGGTTACCCTGCAGCTGCGCGGCAGGGATGAGACCTTTACAGGTACGGTGGAAAAGGTATATGACTATGCTGACAGAGGAACCTCCGCCCTGGGGCTGGATGAGTACCGGGTCCATGTCAGGGCCGCGTTGGATGATGGGGAAGCCCTGGCCGGCAGGGAAGGCTACGGGGTCAATATCAGATTTCTGCTTTATCATGAACAGGACTGCCTGACCGTTCCATCCGGCGCTGTGTTCCAAGCAGATGAAACGTATTTCGTGTATCAGATCGAGGATGGGAGGGCTGTGAGAAAAGCGGTGGAGGTGGAATACCAGACAGGCATACGCACAGTGATCACCTCAGGCCTGGAGGAGGGGGACCTGGTGATCGACCAGGTGGACTCAGAAGGCATCTATGAGGGGGCCAGGGTGAGGCCATGATGTTGTAATGCTTTAGCAGAATTGGCGGAAGGATGCGGTACGGAGAAGAAATGAAAAGGAAAGGAAGATCAGAATATGAAGGGAGATAAGATGAAGGTAAAACTGGGAACCGTGCAGGAGACAATGCTGATCCCTCTGGTCATAAAGGCCAGTGAGACACAGCGGCCTAAGGCCAGGATCCGCGACAAAAAGGCGGTGGAGATACTGGAACAGCTGGAACTTGATACAGATAAGTATGATAAATTCATGAGCCACGAGGGAGTGGTGGCCAGGACCATCATGTTTGACCGGGCTCTTAAATCATACTTGCAGCAATATCCTGACGCAGTGTGCGTCAATCTGGGCTGCGGCCTGGACAGCCGCTTTTCCCGGGTGGACAATGGAAGCATACTGTGGTATGACATTGACCTTCCGGATGCCATTGCGGTCAGGAAACAGTTCTTTCAGGAGGAGGAACGGGTCCGGCTGATCGAGGGATCCATCCTGGAGCCGGATTGGACCAGACTGGTTAAAAAGGGGAGAAAGGTTATTTTTATTGCGGAGGGAATCCTTATGTACTTTACCAGGGAACAGGTGAAAGCCCTGCTGGGTGTTATCAGCCAGGAGTTTACGGATTATATCTTACTGGCGGAATTGATGCCTTTGGCCGCGGCCAGGATGAGCAAACATCACGATACGGTAAAGAATACCGGAGCTGTCTTCTCATGGGGGACGGATTCGGGAAAAGAGCTGGAACAGCTGTGCCCGGGCCTGAAGCTTATAAAGGAGAACAGCTTTAATGACGTGATGAAGGGATTTACTTTCCGGGGATGGCTCATGGGAACCCTGCCCAAGATCAAGGATATGAATGACAGACTGGCTGTTTTCCAGTATGGGCAGTAGGGGGTGGTTCCCATGTACAGGAATGGCGCGGGGGAATATATAAGCCGGCTTTTGGAGGAATCTGAAGCAGGTTCTGCGGGTGAAGTATTTAACCGCATTCCACCTGAGATCGGAAGGTGTAAGATATGGGAAAGGCGTACAAAACAGGGAGTCTCCGCCATGGACTGGGAAATGTACTATGAGCAGGATATCTGGGTACAGAAAAACAGACGGCTTCCCATGGACGCGGTCCAGATGATCTTTTTCCTTAACCAGGGACTGGCCTGGGAGATGGGGGAGCCCGCACACCGGGTCAGGGTGGAGAGGGGGGAAGCCTGCATGTACCGGGACACCTCGCTGCCCAGCTCAGCCTGGTATCAGGGCGGGGTCGGATTCAGGTTTAAAAGCATTCAAATACCCAGGGAGTATTTCCAATACATTGCGCAAGGACATCTGGGTATGAAGGAGATGGACCTGGCGGATCGTATGTTACGGTCATTTACAAAAATAGCGATTACACCTTACATGTACCGTCTGCTGCAGGAACTGGAACAGGCGGATCAGTTTTGCGGCGGTATCGGCGCCATCTATTTGGAGGGCAAGATACTGGAAATGATCGCCGCCTGTCTGGATTCCTGTTTGGATATGGGCGGGGGTTCCGGCGGGGTGACTGGCAGCAGGACAGACAGGGAAGTAATCCTGGAGATCAGGCACAGGATCGACCGGGACAGTGCCAATGTACCGGACTGCGGGACCCTTGCCAGGGAGGCCGGCATCAGTGTATCCAAGCTTACAAAGGGCTTTAGGGAATTGTCGGGAAAACCCCTTCACGCTTATGTAATCGACCGGAGGCTTGAGTATGCTGCCTTTCTTTTGACGGAAAACAGGCTCAATGTGAGCCAGGCAGCCATGTATGCAGGATACTCCAATATGAGCCATTTCTCAGCCGCTTTCCGAAAAAAATACGGAGTGCTTCCTAAGGACTATATAAAAGGCCATTGGGAAGGATAAAAAGTGTTAAAATGAAATTGGATTTTGGTAGAAAACATAAGAGGACAGCGGTAAAATAAAATGCGTCAGGTTAGCAAAAACTAACTTGACGCATTTTAGCTTGATCTGTTTTGGATATGAACCATAATATGGTTCGGAAGGAGATGAGATCCAATGTTCAAAAAAATGTTAGAGTATGCAGGTCCCTACAAAAGGCTGACCATTCAGTCGGGACTGGTCATACTGGCCGCCGTGCTTGTGAGCATTCTACCCTTTGTGTTCGTGTACCAGATCATCACGCCGCTGATCATGGGCAGCCCTGTCAGTCCGGCCTACATCAGCCTGAGGATCCTGGCAGTGGCGGTCTGCCTGGTCAGCCATGCCTGCCTTTATGTCAAAGGGCTGTCCATGTCCCATGAAGCGGCCTTTCACATTCTGATGCGCCTTCGAGTTCATTTGCAGAAAAAAATGGAGATGCTGCCCCTGGGTGAGATACAGGGAAAGGGGACAGGAAGCCTGAAGCGTATGTTTGTGGATGATGTGGACAGCATTGAGATACTGCTGGCCCATGCCCTTCCCGAGGGATTTGGCAACCTTGCGATTCCTGCGGCCGTCTACCTGTGCCTGTTTGCCGTGGACTGGAAACTGGCTCTTATGTCCCTGGCATCCCTGCCTGTGGGCCTGTTTTCCATGTGTGTGATGTTCGCCATCGGCTCCAGGGACATGAACAATTACTATACAGCCGGAAAGGTGATGAACAATACTATTATTGAGTACATCAACGGCATGGAGGTGGTCAAGGTTTTTAACAAGGATGGGGAGTCCTACCGCAGATATGAGAAGGATATTGATGCCTACAGGGATTTTACACTTGGCTGGTACCGGGCCTGCTGGCCGTGGATGGCAATGTACAACAGTATCCTTCCCTGCACCCTGATATTGACCCTGCCTTTGGGCTCCTGGTTTGTGCTGAAGGGATATTCCACCCTGCCGGACTTGATCCTTGTGATGTGTCTTTCCCTGAGCCTGGGTCTTCCCATGCTAAAGGCCCTTGGGTTCCTGCCCTCCCTGCCCCAGATCAATTATAAGATTGAGAACCTGGAAAAGGTCATAAGCGCGGCCCCATTGGAGGAGGGAAAGGAAGGATTTGAGGGAAGGGACCACACGGTGGAATTTCAGGATGTAAGTTTTGCATATGAACAGGAAATGGCCGCGGACCATGTCAGCTTTACCATTTGCCAGGGATGGAAGACCGCGTTGGTGGGAGAGTCCGGTTCGGGAAAAAGCACGCTGGCAAAACTGCTGGTCCATTACTATGATATCAATGAGGGCAGTATTTCCATAGGGGGACAGGATATACGCCGCATGAGCCTGGAAGCCCTCAATGATCAGATTTCCTATGTGGCCCAGGAACAATACCTGTTTAACACATCCCTGCTGGAAAATATCAGGCTGGGAAAACCGGAGGCCACGGACGAGGAGGTGATGGAGGCTGCCGGGAAAGCCCAGTGTATGGAATTCATAGAGCATTTGCCGGATGGCATCCATACCCTGGCCGGAGACAGCGGAAAGCAGCTGTCAGGAGGACAGCGCCAAAGGATCGCCCTGGCCAGGGCGCTTTTAAAGGATGCTCCCGTGGTGGTGCTGGACGAGGCCATGGCTTTCACCGATCCGGAAAATGAGGAGAAAATGGAGGCGGCCATTGCAGAGGTGGTAAAGGCAAAGACACTTTTGGTGATTGCCCACCGGCTGCCTTCCGTAAAAAATGCGGACCGGATATGTGTCATGTCCAAAGGAAGGATGACTGGCGTGGGAACCCATGAGGAGTTGATGGCGTCAAGCCGGGAGTACAGAAAGCTCTGGCAGGCATCTGTTGACAGCGCTAAGTGGAATGTAAAAAACAGCAGAGAGGAGGAACAGAGATGATCCGTTTGATCCAGAGGATACTGTGTCTTTCCGGGAAATACAGGGCAAGGATCCAGACAGCATTTGTATTTTCCTTCCTGAAATCCATGCTTTCAAAGATGCCGATCTGCCTGGCATTCCTGGTACTGTCCGGATTTTATGAACAAACGCTGACCCCTTCCCACTGCCTGAACACGGGAATCGCTATGGTTGTAATCGTGGCTTTGGAGGCCCTGTGCCAGTTTACATCCGACCGGCTGCAAAGCGGGGCCGGTTATATGATGTTTGCTGAAAAGAGACTGGAGTTGGGAGCCCATCTGAGAAGAATGCCCATGGGGTATTTTACATCAGGCAACATAGGAAAAGTGAGTTCCGTGCTGAGTACAGATATGGTATTTGTGGAAGAGGTCGCCATGAGCACCCTGGCCAATATGATGAACTATTTGTTTTCCTCTGTGATCATGGCAGTCTTTATGGTATTCCTGGACTGGCGTCTGGGGATCATTGCCGTGGGTACCAGCCTGGCAGCCGTTATGCTGGCCGGAAGGATGAACCGGGTATCCCTGTCCCAGTCCGTTATCAAACAGGAGCAGAGCGAAAAGCTGACCGATGCGGTCCTCTCTTTCATTGAGGGGATCGGGATCATAAAAAGCTATAATCTTCTGGGTGAGAAATCCGGGGAGCTGTCCGGAAACTTCCGGCGTTCCATGGAAACATCCCTGGGGTTTGAGGCGGCGCTGACGCCGTGGCACAGAAGACTGAATGTGCTCTATGCCCTGGGAATGTCCGCTGTGTTTGCCCTGGCTGTATATCTTCAGCAGACAGGGGCGCTGTCCCTGCCATATCTGTGCGGAGTGCTTTTGCTTGTATTTGATCTGTTTGGCCCATTAAAGGCACTGTATGCAGAAGCCACCAGGCTCACGGTGATGAACAGCTGCCTGGACCGGATCGAAGCCGTGTTTGACGAGCCGGAGCTTCCTGATGCAGGGATGCCGGGTACAGGGATGCTGGGTACAGGGATGCCAAGCACAGGGATGTCAGGTACAGGGGAGGACCAGAGCCTGCCGGAGGTGGAATTTAGGGATGTATCCTTTGCCTATGAGGAGAAGATCGTACTTAGCCATGTCAGCTTTGCAGTCCGCCCTAATACCATGACGGCTCTGGTAGGCCCCTCCGGGAGCGGGAAATCTACCATTGCAAACCTGTTGGCCCGCTTTTGGGACGTGAACAGCGGAACAATCTGTTTCAGGGGAAGGGATATAAGGGAGATCCCACTGGCGGAATTGATGGATCAGATCAGCATAGTGTTCCAGCGGGTGTATCTGTTCCGGGATACCGTATATAACAATATCTCCATGGGAAAGCCGGATGCTTCCAGAGAGGAAGTCTATGAGGCGGCTAGAAAGGCCAGGTGCTATGAATTCATCATGGCGCTGCCGGAAGGATTTGAGACCGTGATCGGGGAAGGGGGAGCCACCTTATCCGGAGGGGAGAGGCAGCGCATCTCCATTGCCCGCTGTATCCTAAAGGACGCGCCGGTGGTGGTGCTGGATGAAGCCACAGCCAGCGTGGACGCAGATAATGAGAGATACATCCAGGAAGCCATATCCGAGCTGGTGAAGGGCAAGACGCTTCTGGTGATCGCCCACCGGCTGAATACCATTAAGGCGGCAGATAACATTCTGGTTGTCTCAGAGGGGCGGATCGTACAGCGGGGAATCCACCATGATCTGATGGATCAGGAGGGCATATACAGGGATTATGTGGATATCCGTGAGCGGTCGGCGGGCTGGAGCCTGACTTAGTGAGGAGGTCTGTACCTGTTGTATCCTGATCCATACCTTTGTTATGGGTGGGAAAGCTAAAAATAGCCTTCCCGCCTTTTTTGATGTCTGGAAAGCTATATTTTATTTAAACAGTCCCCTGCTGTCTGCGGAATTCTCTGGGCGTCATCCCGGTGTGCTCCTTGAATGTCCGGTTAAAGTAGGAAATAGTGGTAAAGCCCACATAATAAGAAATTTTATTAATACTTAAGTTAGAGGTGACCAGCATCCGTTTGGCATGTTCAATACGAATGCCTGTCAAAGCTTTGTTTGGGGTGATTCCGTATTGTCTCTTAAGGCAGCGGATAATATAAGCAGGATGAAAATTAAAATAGTCGGCAATATCTTTTAGAGAGATCGGGTCTGGATAGTGCCGGGAAATATACTCAATGATACTGGCGGCTAATAGCTCCGAGGGAGAGAACTGAGATGGCATTACCTGAAGAAAGTTTAACAGTCGAAGAAATGTTTCCTGGCATTCTAAGGGAGATAAATAGGTTTGTCCCTGCTGTTCCTTTTGCTGATACTTATCAATATTAGAAGACATCAGGCTGGAAAAGCAGACAGAGAACTCAACCGCTTCCTGAGGGGAAAGCCGCTTGTACAGAGGAAGGATCAAGAGGCTTGTTCTGTCCTCGTAGGAGTAGATGGAGCTGTGGTTTGGTGAGGGAAGCTGAATCTCTTCCGAGTAGTAGTAAGTACCGGACGTCCGAAAATGGCACCACATAAATTTAGTCTTAACGGAACAAGGCTTGTGGCCATAGTGTATGGTGTCCGGGCGTATAATCAGCACATCATTTTCTTTCAGGTGATAGGCATGGTCACCATCTGTTATGAATAATTCACCATATTCCACATAAACCAGATCAAAAATACCAATGCAGGCCCTTTTGCGGTGGATATCTCCCGGGCGGTAGAGCGCATCTCCGGCAATGATAAAATGGGGATAGGGAGGAGAAGGAAAATTAGCATACTCCATTTCGCGAAAAACCTCCTATAATCATCTTCTCAATTATTATACCAGCTGTGTTCCGTGCAATCAAGGTAAAATAGGTTCATATTGTACAAGTTTTAATCAATTATATTCCTTTTTTATTCAAAAGCAGTAATATATAATATGTATAAATAAATAAGCAAATAAAGCAAAAAAACAAACAAAAACACAGTGGAGGGAAGATATGAACAGAAAAATAATGACAAATATACTGATAGTGGGGGCGGGTATCGCCCTTTTGAGTGGATGCGGACAAAAGACTGGAGGAGAAAAAATAGAGTCACAAAATAATAAGAAAACCCTTACAGTATGGACCAGGGATTCTACGGCTGCCGCGGCTATTTCAGCGGCAGAGAAATATAATAAGCTCCAAGATAAGGTGGCAGTGGAGGTTGTCCAGCAGGTAAATACAGAGATTGCCAACCAGTTTACCCTGTCCCTGTCTGCCAATGAGGCTCCGGACATCATTTCACTAGATTGTACCAAAGTGCCATATTTTGCGGCAAACGGCGCATTTACAGATATTTCTGACCGTTTTGAAGCCCTGGATTATAAGGATCAGTTCAGCGAGGGAATGATAAAGAGCGGCCAGGTGGACGGTAAAACATATGCGGTTCCATTCTCACCGGATGTATCGGTCCTTTTGTACAATAAGGAGCATTACCGGGATGCGGGGCTGGATCCCGAGAATCCTCCGAAAACCTGGGAAGAACTGATTGAGTATTCACAGAAGCTGACAAAGGACGGCCACTATGGTTACGTATATGCGGGAGCCCACTCGGGAGCTTACATGTTTACTTTTATGCCTTATGTGTGGAATAACGGAGGAGAGTTCCTGTCAGAGGATGGGAAAACATGTCTGTTGAATGAAGAACATGCAATTGAAGCCATCGGACTGCTGTCCGATATGATCAACCAGTATAAAGTGACTCCGCCCAGCACCATTACGTATTCATGGAGCGAGGCACAGGATGCTTTCCTTACAGGCCAGGCCAGCCAGATCGTTCTGGGAAGCGCAGCGGTATATAACTTTGTAAATGGATCCTCCGATATGGAGTGGGGAGCCTGCCTGGTTCCCAGGGGACCAAAGGGAAGCGGATATGCTTCTTTCTCAGGAGGAGATTCCATTGGCATCACTTCCCAGTGCAGTGATGTGGAGGCGGCTTGGGACTTTATCGAGTATGCATTATCTGAAGAAGTACAGGTGGAGGAATTGGCTAAGGGCGGCTGTCTGCCGGCCAGAAAGGACTTTTTTGACAATGAGTATTTTGCCGCAACTCCTCAGTATGGCGTTTTAAAGGAGGCACTGGAAGTGTCTAAAACTCCATATTCCCTGAAGTATGATGAGATGTATACACCTATGCTTGAAGATATGCAGAGATGTCTGAACCAGGAGATGACACCTCAGGAAGCGGCAGCGGATATTGCGGCAAGGATTGACGCCATTATGGCGGATTAAGAAAAACGGCAGATTGGATTGCCGGGAAACAGAAAGCGAGGAGAAGGTTTATGGATAAGAACAGAAAGGGACGGGGTCATCTGCAGTTGGGGTATCTCTTTGTGCTGCCCGCCATGGTGCTGAACGTTGTGTTTTTTATTTACCCCTTTATACAGACCCTTCGTATTTCCTTTTATGACTGGTCCATATTGGGGGAAAAGAAATTTATTTTTATAGAGAATTATGTGACGCTTCTGCAGGATAAGCAGTTTTGGACCTCCCTTATCTTTACGCTGAAATACGCCCTGTTTGTAACGCCATGCCTGTTTATCCTCGCTTTTATACTGGCTCTCCTGGTGAATGGAGCCTTTCGGGGAGTCAATCTATTCCGGACGCTGTATTTTGCTCCCGTGGTCATATCCATGACCTGCTGCAGTATGGTATGGCTGTGGATCTATAACGACTTATATGGTGTTATGAATTATATTTTACAGGCGGGCGGACTGATCGACAGTCCTATATTATGGATGAATTCGGCGAAAACATCCCTTCCGGCAGTTATCTTTATGGTTACCTGGAAGATGTCAGGATTTTCCATGCTTATTATTTTAGCTGCCTTTCAGGGAGTGGACGACCAGGTATATGAGGCGGCGCGGGTGGACGGAGCCGGATGGATCGCGCAGTTTTTCAAAATCACTTTGCCGATCATAAAGCCCCAGGTGGCTCTGGCGCTGATCATGTCTGTTACTGGCTCTGTTTTGGCATTTGAGCAATTTTCCATCATGACAAAGGGCGGCCCCAGTCAGCTTACCACCACCAGTGTCCATTATATTTATAATACTTCTTTTAACTATTTCAAGTTGGGATATGGTTCAGCTATGACAGTTGTTATTCTGCTGATCCTGGGCGCTCTTAGCTTGTTCCAGTATCAGGTAATGAAAGATTCAACAAATTAATGGGAGATGAAGCATGAGACAAACAACGAAAAAAACCTGGGCTAATATTATACTAAGTATACTCTTTATGCTTCCCTTGTACTGGGCGGCCGCCACCTCATTAAAGGGAAAGGGTGAGATTTATCAGGTGCCTCCCACATTGGTTCCTCATATTCCGTCCCTGGAGAACTATGTTAAGATATTTACGCTGGAAAATGGAATCTACCTGAGATATTTTATGAATTCTGTTATGATCACCATTTGTTCCATCCTATGTACAGCAGTTGTCAGCATAGCGGCGGGCTACGGTCTGTCAAAGCTGAAGCTGAGGGGTGGGAAGATCATGCTGGCCTGTATTCTTGCCGCCATTATGATCCCATTTCAAACGCTGCTGACACCCCTTTATACGATTATGGCAAAATTGGGATTGCTGAATACACGGGCAAGTTTGGTTTTGATCTACACGACCTTCCACACGCCCTTTTGCATTTATATGATGAAAAATGCGTTTGACACAATTCCCGATGGACTTTTGGAATCAGCGAAATTGGACGGAGCCGGAAATCTTCGGATATTTTTGCGGATATGCCTTCCCTTGACCTGGTCTTCCGTTGCCACGATTGCTGTTTACTCAGCTTACACGACCTGGAATGATTACCTTATCGCACTTGTATTTGCTAACAGCAATACCATCAAAACATTTAATGTAGGGCTTACAAACCTGGCAATCGGTTATTACGGTACGGATTGGGGCGTTTTAACCGCAGGATCTCTTATGGGGATGCTTCCTATTATGCTGATGTTCTTATTCCTGCAGAAATATTTCATCCGGGGAATGATGAGCGGTGCTTTAAAGTAAAAATAACCGGGCCTGAACCGTCAGGCAGAGAGGACTGAACATGTGTACAAAGAATATCAAACGTTTAAAATGCTGCCGCATACCTGAAATCCGGCCGGAAGGCTGGTTAAAGCGGCAGATGGAAATACAGATGGAGGGATTGACAGGAAAGCTTTATCAGGTGTGGGATTGTGTGGGAAGCTATTCCGGATGGCTGGGAGGAACCGGAGAAAACTGGGAGAGAGGACCCTACTATTTGGATGGCCTTTTGCCGTTGGCCTGGTATTTGAAGGATGAGGAACATTGGGAACTGGCCTGCCGTTTTGTGGAATGGACCCTGGAGAGTGCAGATGCGAGCGGAAATTTCGGCCCCGTGGCCAGCAGGCAGGATTATTGGTCCCGTTTTGTTATGCTGAAAGTACTGATTCAATACTATGAGATCAAAGAGGACGAACGGGTGTTAAAACTGTTTAGCGGTTACTTTTCCTATCTTCAGGAAGAAATCCTTAAACGGCCCATGACTCAATGGTCCAAGGCGAGGATCGGAGATCTGCTCTATTGTATCAACTGGTATTGTCAACAGACCGGAGAAGTTTTAAAGGAGCTGGCAGCGGAGCTGAAAAGCCAGGCTTTGGACTGGAATGAGGTATTTGAGGACTTTCCCTTTGTACGGCCTGCTGAGTATTATTACAGTTGGGACCGTTTACTGGCTCATTATCAGAAGAGCTCTATGGATGAGGTAATGAAATACCATACGAACCATATTGTTAATCTGACCATGGGATTTAAATACCCGGCCATGCTGTCTTATTTTTTTAATGATAGGGATTATGAAGAAATTACAGACAGGGGCTTGGAGGCGGCGGAACATTTTCATGGGGTAGCCACCGGAGCATTGAACGGAGATGAGCATCTGGCCGGAAACAATCCTTCCCGCGGCGCGGAACTGTGTTCCGTTGTAGAGTATATGTTCAGCCTGCAGACTATGATCGAGGCATTTGGCAGAGGCGACTATGGGGACAAAATAGAAAAGCTGGCGTATAACGCCCTGCCTGCCACTATAACAGAGGATTTTATGGCTCATCAGTATCTTCAGCAGGCTAATCAGGTACTTGCCAACCGGGCCGAACGGGATTGGTTCAATACAAATGAAGAATCCAATATGTTCGGTCTTGAGCCGAATTTCGGCTGCTGTACTGCCAATATGCACCAGGGCTGGCCTAAGCTGCTGAAGTCTCTGTGGTTTAAGGAAAATGAACATACGCTGGTTTCCATGGTCCATGCACCTAGCAGCATCGTCACTCAATTAGCCGGAGAAAAGGTACATATCATTGAGGAGACAGAATATCCTTTTAAAAACAGGATCTGCTATCGCGTGGCGGAAGGCGAGGCGCCTGAAGCTGTTCTCCGCATATGGATTCCGGGCTGGTGTTCCCATATACGGGTTGGCCAGGAGGGAAAGCAGCGCCGTCTTGGGAGGAGTGAAGATTATGTGACGGTCCGGGGACTTAAAGCAGGGGATGAGATTACGGTTGAATTTGAGATGGATATCCGCCAAAGCCATTGGTTTAAGGACAGTCTGGCTGTGGAGCGCGGACCTTTGGTATATGCCCTGAATATAAAGGAACAGTGGAAGGCGGTCCGCAAAGTTGCAGGGGTCAGCGATTATGAAGTTTATCCAATCAGTCCGTGGAACTACGCTATATCAAAGAATGCTCCCCTGGCTGTAGCGGAAAATACGATAGGCCGCGTTCCATTTTCCAAACAGAATCCGCCGGTTGTCCTTACAGGAACCGGAAAGCGCCTGGAAGGCTGGTGTCTTGAGCATAATAGCGCGGGCCTTATTCCGAAAAGCCCGGTGGAGATCCAGGGGGAACCGGAGAAAATCGAACTGATTCCCTATGGGTGTACAAAGCTTAGGATTACACAGTTTCCGTATTATGTTGAGTGACCGGAATTGTGTGAACTTGTTTGTGTAAGTGTATAATATTATTTTACAGGATGCGGCATGGCCTTTTGGGCGTGCCGTTTTCTGTTTGGAACGCCTTATATTGGAAAACTTATTTGCTCTGGACACGGAATGGGGTATCTGCTAAAATATAAGAATATTTCCAATGAGATCTCAGGGGACTGACCAGGGACGAGGCGATCATACAGGCCATGTCAGACTGCTATGAGAAGGGAGATATATGGAGAAATTTCTGAGAGAGCATGGAAGGATTCCAGAACAGAGGATTTATTGAGAGCAACAGAGGATAAGGCGTTCCATGAAGTTTTATATAAGGAGTACGGCATTAAAAACGTGTGACTTCCTTGTTGATATATACCATAAAAATACAGATAAACGGAGGTATCCATTGTGAAAGCACTATTTATTGGAGGTACGGGAACGATCAGCATGTCGGTGACATTGCTGGCATTAAAGAGAGGATGGGATGTAACCCTGCTTAACCGCGGGAGCAAGCCTGTACCGGATGGGATGGATTCCATTGTGGCGGACATCCATGACGAGGAGGCTGTGGCAGCGGCCTTAGAGGGAAAGCACTATGATGTGGTGGCCCAGTTCATTGGTTTTACAGCCGAGGATGTTATGAGGGATATCCGTCTTTTTAAGGGTAAGACCAAACAGTATATTTATATCAGCAGTGCTTCCGCTTATCAGAAGCCGGTGACCGATCACCGGATCACGGAGAGTACGCCCTTAATCAATCCGTACTGGGAGTACTCAAGAAACAAGATTGCGGCTGAGGATGTGCTGCTGGCAGCCGGCCGAAGGGAGGGATTCCCGGTTACCATTGTCCGCCCCAGCCATACCTATAATGGAACCAAGCCGCCGGTATGCGTACATGGCGCAAAGGGAAACTGGCAGATCTTAAAGCGGATCATGGAGGATAAGCCGGTGATCATACCGGGTGATGGCTCATCCCTGTGGACCTTGACCCACTCCGATGATTTTGCCAGGGGATATGTGGGGCTGATGGGCAATCCCCACGCCATCGGACATGCCTATCATATTACAAGCGATGAGAGCATGACGTGGAATCAGATTTATGAAACCATAGCCGAAGCCCTGGGAAAACCGCTGAATGCCCTTCATGTGGCATCTGATTTTCTTGCAAGGCACAGTGGGCCCTATGATTTCAGGGGGGAACTTCTGGGTGATAAATCCAGCAGTGTTGTATTTGACAATACAAAGATCAAACGGGCGGTCCCTGATTTTGTATGTACGGTTTCCATGGCAGAGGGACTGAGACAATCCGTGGTTTATATGCTGGATCACCCTGAGACACAGGTGGAAGACCCGGAGTTTGACCGGTGGTGTGACCGGATCGTGATGGCGCAGAGGGCTGCGGACCAGGCGTTTGAGAAGGGTGTGTAAGTAAAGTGTACTCGGAGTACCAGGGGACTGCCAGAGTACACTTAAGGATAAGAGAGGAAAAAGGGCCTTTGTGGAAGGATTTTCACAAGGGCCCTTTTATAGCTGTTCGCGGTCTCTGGGTATAGTTTTCCAGTGAACTTTGTAAGTGGTTGCGGATCGCCTGGGCAGCTCCCTTTAGATCACTGTTCAGTATACCGTCCATAATGCGCTGGTGTCCGTCTCTTGTACCGGCATACCGCGAGGGTGTAAGGAGGGGCAGCCAGCGAAGCCGTTGGCTTTGAAGGGTAATACGGCCTGAAAGTCCCAGGTCAACTAGGTGTTGTAGGGCCTCATTTTCCGATTATCTCAATCCATTTATTCCATCTCAGTACTGTTTACTGTGAGCACAATGTGTTAAGATAGAGACAGGCAAGAAACATCGCGCGGATTTGAGTACCAGGAGATTCCGAGAGTACACGTAGATGAAAAGGAGAAGCCGGATATGAATAAACCCAAATTGTTGTTTTCCATACTGACCATCTTTTTTGCAGCCCTGGGGCTGACAGGAATCCTGCCTTATAATATATCCTTGCCGGTTATGTTTATATTTCTGGGATTGGCACTGCTTGTCAATGCAAAGGAATCCCTTGATAAAGGCCGGAAAGGTGACGCGGCCATGTTTGCCGGCATGGCTGTATTGATCTATGGGATCACGGCCTACAATCTGTTGAGCAGATTATAGACATCATATTTATTGGAATAATTCCCCTGCCCTGACCATGCGCTCAGAAACAGAAACACCAAAAGGACATCGCTCTTCGCAGCCCCTGCACCCGATGCAGTCACTGCCATTGGAGGAAAGGCTGTCATAATGCGCTTTTATGGTGGCCGGAACCGTATCCTGCATCAGGGCCAGGTCATAGAGCTTGTTGACCATGGCAATATCGATCCCCACAGGACAGGGTGCGCAGTGGCCGCAGTAGGTACACTGTCCGTAGTAGGCATGGGCAGGGGCCTGGGACAAGGTGGTGGCATAATCCTTTTCCTCCTCAGAGGCTGTCTCATAGGCCACGGCTGCATCCACATGTTCCGGTGTATCATATCCCACCAGGACGCTGGCCACAGCGGGCCTGGTAAGGGCATAATGAAGGCACTGCACCGGTGTCAGGGCCACTCCAAAGGGGGATGCCTCAGCTGAGAACAGGCGCCCGCCCGCGTACCCCTTCATCACAGTGATGCCGATATTGTTCTGTTCACATATCCTGTATAATTCTGCACGCTCCGGAGCAATTCCACCCAGGCATTCATCATAAGTTTCCTTAAAATAGTCATCAATATTCTCGCTGGCCGGGAGCATATCAAAGGCCGGATTGATGCTGAACAGGATCATCTCTATCTTTCCGCATTCCGCTGCCAGCTTTGCAACAGCAGGATTGTGGGTGCTCATGCCAATGTGACGGATGATGCCCCTTTCTTTCAGTTCTTTTGCGTATGCGTAGAACTCGCCCTCCATGATCTGCTTAAATTCCGCTTCCTCGTCCACAAAGTGGATCATTCCCAGGTCAATATAATCAGTGTCCAGCCGTTCCAGCAGATCGGCAAATGCCGCCCGTGCCTTGTCCAGGTCCCGTGTCCTCACATACTGCCCGTTCTGCCATGTGGATCCAATATGACCCTGAATGATCCAGCGGTCCCGGCGGCCCTGTATGGCGGCGCCGATATTGGATCGCACATTTGGTTCAGACATCCAGCAGTCCAGGATGTTGATGCCCGCGGATTCGCAGTGCAGGATTACCTCTTTTATTTCCTCTCCGTTGTGGCGTTCCAGCCATTCCGCTCCTAATCCGATTTCGCTTACCTTAAGTCCTGTTTTTCCTAATTCCCTGTATTTCATATCATGGCTCCTTCCCTTTATGTTCATTGAGGGTATCATACCAAATATACGGCCGGAAAGGAAGATGTTTTCTTGTATCATGATATCCTCAGTGGACAAGCGTGTCCCCTTGTCCACTGAGGGTACCGGTGTTTGATTCTCTTTGGCGGAATGATGCGGCGTCTGTCCTGTTTCCATGGCATCATTGTGCCGGGGAGACATGCACATCTGCCCAGGCCCGCTGAAGGATGAAAAATACCTCCTGTTTCCGCCCAATCGTTACAATATGAGCACAATGCCTGTCTTTTAGCATATATCATACAAGCGGAATATGCAACCGGGTACATTTACGCAAGTTATTTTGTAGTGGATACAACTGCTGTTTCGTAGTACAATACCCTTATATACTGCGGTGGCAGCGGTAAAATTATATACAGCAGGGAGGTCCCCGGATGGAGGGGATTTCCATAATGAAAGAATCATAAATCTACAAGGAGAGGTATGGATATGATATACATAGGTACGATTCCCTCGCCCGCGGGCATTCTCACCCTTTCGGGCAATGAAAAAAGTATAACAGGACTTTGGATCCAGGGACAGAAGTATTTTGGGAGCACATTGGAGCGCGGCATGCTGGAGCCTGATGGGCGGGGAGGTTTGAGGATTAGACCGCAGAAGGAGGTTCCTGAACTCTATGAGGAGAATGGGAGCCTGGAGATCTTCCGGGAGGCAGGAGCATGGCTGGAGGAATATTTTGGAGGCAGGGAGCCTGATTTTATGCCTTCCCTGGCACCGTCCGGGAGTGAATTCCGACAGCAGGTATGGAAGATCCTGTGCCGTATCCCATACGGAGGCAGCACGACTTACGGCCATATAGCGAAGGAGATGGCCGCACAGATGGGAAGGACCACCATGTCGGCCCAGGCAGTGGGAGGGGCCGTGGGGCATAACCCTATTTCGATCATGATCCCATGCCACCGGGTCATGGGCTCTGACGGAAGTCTTACCGGCTATGCTGCAGGCACGGATGTGAAGAAAATGCTCCTGAGACTGGAAACGGGGAGCCTTGTGAAATGATATACACAATACCCCACTATTATAAGAAATTCCACTGCATTGCATCGGAGTGTCCGGATACCTGCTGTGCGGGGTGGGAGATCATGATCGACAAAAAAACTCTGGAGCATTACCGGCGCATGGAGGGGCCGTTCGGCAACCGGCTCCATAATTCCATTCATTGGAACAGAGCCTGTTTCAAGCAGTATGAAGGCAGGTGTGCCTTTTTGAATGAAAATGATCTCTGTGACATCTATGGGGAGACAGGGGCCGCAAATCTGTGCAGGACCTGCCGCACCTATCCCAGGCATATAGAGGAGTTTGAGGGATGCAGGGAGATATCTTTGTGCATGTCCTGCATTGAAGCGGCAAAGCTGATCCTGGGATGTGAAGAACCGGTGCGTTTTATCACAAAGGAAGATGAGAGACAGGAATCCTATGAGGATTTCGACTTTTTCCTTTACACAAAGCTTATGGATGCCAGGGAACTGGCAATCTCCATCCTGCAGGAGCGGACACTGGACATAAATGTCCGCATGGCCATGTGCCTTGCCCTTGCCCATGATATGCAGGGGAGGATCGGCCGGAACAGACTCTTTGAAACAGATGCCCTGTTGGAGCGATACCGCGGTAAGAACAGGAATCCGTGGTTTGTAAGGAAGATGAAAGATTTCAGCGTACTGCCGGATGAGCGGTGGGAACTTATGCAAAACATGTATGGGATCATTGGGCGTTTTGAGGTATTGAAACAGGATTGGCCCGGCTTTGCAAAGCAGGCCGGCAGGACACTGTACGGTGAAGGGGGAATTGCATATGGGCGGCAGCGCGCAGCGTTCAGGCATGGGCCTTTAGAGGCAAAGCTTCCTCTGTGGGAGGAGCAGCTCATGGTTTATTTTGTGTTCACCTATTTTTGCGGGGCTGTCTATCATGGGAATCCTTACGGTAAAATGAAACTGGCTGTTGTAAGTACCCTTCTCATAGGGGAACTGGCCCAGGCTGTCTGGAAGGAGAAGGGAGGGACCCTGGATTTCCTGGATTTTGTGGATGTGGCCCACCGGTATTCCAGAGAGGTGGAGCACTCGGATCTTAATAAAAGACGTCTGGAACAGGGCATACTGGAAAAACCGGAATTCAGCCTGGATAAACTGATGAGAGCAATGGCAGGGGACTGAGGTACTTTCCGGTTATGCCCCGTAGGATGCGGCTTATCGCAGGATCACATTCTCCAGCCCGTCCTCGGACGGCTGTGCCACAAGACTGCCGCTGGAATCGTAAAAGTAAAGCCGGGCAGTCTCTTTCCGGCCCAGTATGTTATAGGAATGGCACTTTTCATTCATGACATCGGCAAGCTGGGTACAGTAATCGGATTTCTCAGATTCCGTCAAACCATACCAAACCGAATCATCCAGATAAACATAATAGCTGCTGTAATTCATCATTTGTACCTGTGTGATGGCGCTGTCCTTTTTCAGCATCTCATCTACCGAGGAGGAAAATGCACTGCGGTTGGCCGGGGAACGGGTGATGGTGCGAAAGCCGATGCCTGAAAGGACCACAAGGGAAACCACCAGAAGAAGTCCGGCTGCAGCAATCACGATCCGGGAGGTACGCTTATAAAAATCCATCATGCCGTTTATCCGTGTAAAGTTTTCCGCGGCCTTGATCCTGGTCAGTCCAGGGTTCTTTTCAGTATATTGCTCATAGGGGGAAGGTCCATGGCGAAGTGTTTTTGCGGTGGTAAGTTTCATATTGGCAGCACCTCCTGAATCATAGATATGTTCACAGAATCTTCACATACTCTTATTATTATATTAGCATTTAAGCACAAAAAAGTAAATAAAGAAGGGAATGACTTGTGAAGATTTCACAATTTTGTAAAATATTTACAGTCCAGGAAAGAGAATTGTCTATTAATATTTATTTTATTGTTTAAAGAATGGACAATAGATGAAAATGGTTTTATAATGGACATGATGTTAGGGCGTGTTTGGATCAATGATTCTATATGGTGGATTTCCTTTAAAGCGCGGGACGCGGCGGGCAGAAGACAGTGTGACGGCCGGCGTGCAGGCGCAATTTCCGGACACGCCCTGAGGAAAATTGGAAGGAGAACGAAAAATGAGTGAATGTAACCATGACTGTGGCTCCTGCAGTGCAAGCTGTGAGAGCCGTACCGTTGATAAAAGTGAGTTTCTGGAGGCACTGAATCCGGCCAGCTCCGTAAAAAAGGTGATCGGCGTAGTCAGCGGAAAGGGGGGCGTTGGAAAATCACTGGTGACCTCCATGATGGCTGTGAGTATGAACCGAAAGGGAAAGAAGACCGCTGTTCTGGATGCGGATATTACCGGACCGTCCATCCCCATGGCATTTGGTCTTCCTAATGACGGTGTAATGACCTCACCGGACGGCAAGCTGATGCTTCCTGCCAGATCCATGGAGGGAGTGGAGATCATGTCCGCCAACCTGCTTTTAGACAAGGATACGGATCCTGTGATCTGGAGAGGCCCTGTGATCGCCGGTGCAGTCAAGCAGTTCTGGTCTGAGACATTGTGGCAGGATATTGATTACATGTTTGTGGACATGCCTCCGGGCACAGGAGATGTGCCGCTGACCGTATTCCAGTCCCTGCCCGTGGATGGAATCATTATTGTAACCTCTCCCCAGGAACTGGTGAGTATGATCGTGGCCAAGGCAGTGAATATGGCTAAGAAAATGGATATCCCCATTGTGGGAATCGTGGAAAATATGAGTTACCTGGAATGTCCGGACTGCGGTAAGCGTATCAGTGTATTTGGAGAAGGACATGTGGAGGAGGTTGCGAAGGAGCACGGCATTCAGGTGCTTGCCCAGATCCCTATTGATCCAAAGATTGCCCAGATGGTGGATGCCGGACGTGTGGAATATATGGAGATGCCATGGTTTGAACATGCGGCTGAGGTAGTGGAAGCCCTGTGATACGGCGGGGTGGAGCAGATGTAAGAATATTACACGATTGATAATGAGGTGAACCGATGAACATGAATATTAACATGAATCCAAACAGCGAACTTCATCAGTCCATCGTCAATGTGCCGGATCTGGTACAGGTGCCTGAAGTCTGGATGAACCAGGCGCGGCAGTTTCAGCAGGCCATGATGCGTTATACCTGTGCGATCCGGGAAGTGAAGACAAAGCTGGAAGTGCTCAATGATGAATTGTCGGTTAAGAATCAGCGCAATCCAATTGAGATGATCAAGTCCAGGGTAAAGAAGCCCATGAGCATTGTGGAAAAGCTTCAGCGAAGAGGAATGGAGATCTCCCTGGAATCCATGGAGAAGAATCTGGATGATGTGGCAGGTATCCGCATCATATGTTCCTTTGTGGATGATATTTATGAGGTGGCGGATATGCTGGTACGTCAGGATGATGTCACGGTCATTGCCGTAAAGGATTATATTAAGAATCCCAAGCCCAATGGATACCGCAGCTATCACATGATTATTGAGATACCCGTCTTCTTTTCCGACAGCAAGAAACCGATCAGGGTGGAGGTACAGATCCGGACCATTGCCATGGATTTCTGGGCCAGCCTGGACCACCAGTTAAAGTATAAAAAATCCTTGATCGATGATGATGGAGAAATCAGTGAAGAGTTAAGAAAATGCGCCCATGTGATCGCTGAGACAGATCAGAAGATGCTTGCCATACGCAAAAAGATCGAGGCGCAGGGGGTTACGGTGCGCAGGGATTAGCAGACGCGCTCTAATACAAATAATAGGACAGGGTTTCCGTTATGCGGAACCCTGTTTTTCTGTAAAGCCTGAGAGCCGGTTCATTGGTGCCGGATACCTGCAGCCGCAGTTGTCTGCAGCCGTCCTTCTTTAACATGCCCATGATCCCCTGGACAAACATGGAACCCACGCCCTGACCGCGCAGATGGGGAGCGATCTCCAGGCTGTAGAGATAGGCGCTGTCCCCATGGATGGAGAGGCGGCAGGTGCCTGCCGGCGGCGCTGCAGACCCATCTTTTGCAATACGCAGGATCATGCCCCATTCCGGTCCCTCATCCTCCACGGTCATGGCAAGATCCAGGTCAAAGCCTGATGCTGAATCCAGGTCAAGGCCTGATGCTGAATCCAGTTTGCATTCCATCATATATTCATCATACCAGAACTCTGCTTCCAGATGTTTAAGGATCTCCTGTGCATCCCCGCAGCGGTTGTCCGTGACAAAGCACAGGTCCGGATCGCCTGCCTCCTGTCCCGCCGTGAGTACAGCCTCTAACAGTGCGGAAAAATATCCCCTACCGCGGGAGTCGGGCCTGGTAAAGGCATAACATTCCCAGCAGGAAGCGTCTGTTTTAAATACTGCAAAAAATGCTCTGATGGAGCTGGTTTCCGGATCACCTTCATACAAAAGCCAGAAATCATCCCCGTCATTTGGGCAGGAAAGGGAAATGCCATCCTGCTTCCGGCATAGGTTGGTGATATCATGTATTTCTTTTATCTGTTCACGGGATAATGATAAGGCGTTTACAATGTTCATAACAGGATTCCCTCCGGGCAGGTGTGTTTTTTTATCCATTTCATTTTCCTATTGTAGGACAGCAGGCAATATAATGCAATGGCGAAAGATTGTATTTCTTGTGTATTTATACATCTTCGGGTTGAATCTGCAAAAACAGGGTGGTAGAATAATAGCCGTGTTTGAAAAAACAAGCCAGTTATTACTCACCACCTGAAGATGTGTGAGTCTCAATCGGAGGAAAAGATGAAATACGTAAAACAGATAGGGATTATTCTGGGCATCACCATGGTGGGAGAGATCTTATACCAGGTGCTGCCCCTGCCTGTTCCGGCAGGCGTATACGGACTGTTTATCATGCTTGCAGCCCTTATGAGCAAAGCTGTGAAACTGGAAAGCGTGGAAGGGACCGGTAATTTCCTTATGGATACCATGACCATGATGTTCATACCCGCCACTGTGGGGATCGTGGAATGTATCGGGGAGGTAAAGGCGGTTCTGGTACCCTTTCTGCTGATCATAGCAGTGTCCACCATACTGGTGATGATCGTCACCGGGCGCATGGCCCAGTGGGTCATGCAGTCCAAGGAAGCAAAGGAGGAAAAGTAAGATGAGGGACAGTATCCGCGTGGTTTTAGAGCAGTCCCAATATTTTGGACTGGCGCTGAGCATTGGTGCATACCTGTTTGCCTGCTGGCTGAGGAATAAGACAGGTCTTGCCATCCTGAATCCTCTCCTGGTATCGGCCGCATTGATCATTGGCTGCATATTTGGAGTAGGAATGGATTATGAAACATATAATAAAGGTGCGTCATATCTGGGATGGCTTCTGACACCGGCCACCGTCTGTCTGGCAATCCCTCTGTATAAGCAGCTGCATTTGCTGAAAAAACACGGGGATGCGGTTGCCCTGGGCATTACTGCGGGTGTGGCCACAAGCGCGGTGAGCATTTTCCTCATGTGCAAGGTGCTGGGCCTGGCCCATACGCATTATGTGACCCTTCTTCCAAAGTCCATTACCACGGCCATTGGCATGGGGGTCAGCGAGGAGGCGGGGGGCATCGTCACCCTGACCGTTATGAGCATAGTACTTACCGGTGTCCTGGGAAATATGGCGGGGGAGGCGATTCTCAGGCTGGCCAGGGTACACCATCCCGTGGCCAAAGGACTGGCCCTTGGAACCAGCGCCCATGCGGTGGGAACTGCAAAGGCATTGGAACTGGGGGAGATAGAGGGAGCGATGAGCAGCCTTTCCATTGCAGTGGCAGGGCTTATGACCGTGATCGTAGTGCCGTTGATGGCAAACCTGATTTGACAAAAATGAGAATGGCGCCAGGCTTTTAAAGGATGGCCGGTGCCGGATGTGAAAGGAGCTGGTTCATATGAAGAAGCGCAGTGAGGTAGATGTTAAGGATACGTGGAAATTGGAGGACATGGTGCCCGGTGACAGCCAATGGGAAAAGCTGTTTGAGGAGGCGTCCCTGGAAGTAAAGCAGTATGCGGATTTTCGGGGAAAACTGGCAGAGTCCCCGGACAGCCTGTACCAGTGCCTGAAATTTGATGATGAGATGTCCAGGAAAATAGAACTTCTTTATGTATATGCCAGGATGCGCTCGGACCAGGACACGGCGCAGCAAGGGTATCAGGATATGTTTGCCAGGGCCCAGTCCCTCTCTTACAAGGCTTCGGAATATTCCTCTTTTATTGTTCCTGAGATCCTTTCCATACCGGAAGAAACACTGGACGATTTTATGAAGGCGGATAACGGCATCAGCCACTTTAAGCGTGCGCTGGAGATGATCCTTGATAAACGCCGGCACACCCTGTCCGGTGAGATGGAGGAGCTTCTGGCCCAGTCCTATGACGCCACACAGGGAGCCAGCCAGATATTTACCATGTTCAACAATGCGGATGTAAAGTTTCCTGTGATCACAGGGGAAAACGGCGAAGGGATCCAGATCACCCACGGCAACTATATTTCTCTGATGGAGAACAAGGACCGGAGGATCAGAAAGGACGCCTTTGAAGGGCTTTACAGCGTGTATGCACAGTATAGCAACACCCTGGCGGCCGCATTTTCTTCCAATGTAAAGCAGGCTGTATTTTACGCAAAGGCAAAAAAATATGAGTCCAGCAGACAATATTACCTGGCAGAGAACGAAGTGCCGGAGCTGGTCTATGACAATCTGGTGCAGGCCGTGAGAAAAAACCTTCCAAAGCTTCACCGTTACACGGCCTTGAGAAAGACGCGTTTGGGAGTGGATGAACTTCACATGTATGACCTTTACGTGCCCATGGTGTCGGAAGTGGACCGCCATTATACCTATGAGGAGGCAAAGGCCATTGTGAAGGAAGGTCTGGCGCCTCTGGGGGAGGAGTATCTGTCCGTGCTTCAGGAGGGCTTTGACAACCGCTGGATCGATGTCTATGAAAACGAGGGAAAAAGAAGCGGTGCCTATTCCTGGGGAACCTACGGCAGCCATCCCTATGTGCTTTTGAATTTCCACGGCACCTTAAATGATGTGTTTACCCTGGCCCATGAGATGGGGCATTCCATCCACAGCTGGTATTCCGATAAGAACCAGCCCTTCACCTATGCGGGGTATAAGATATTTGTGGCAGAAGTGGCGTCCACCTGCAATGAAGCGCTTCTGATCCGCCATCTGCTGGGAAAGACGGAGGACAAAAAGGAAAAGGCATATCTTCTGAACCATTTTCTGGAAAGCTTCCGGGGAACCTTGTTCCGTCAGACCATGTTTGCGGAGTTTGAGAACATGGCCCACAAAAAGGGAGCTGCAGGGGAAAGCCTGACCGCCCAGAACCTGTGCAGGGAATACCATCAGCTGAATGCGGATTATTTTGGCGGGGAAATGACGGTGGACCCCCAGATCGACTATGAGTGGGAGAGGATCCCTCATTTCTACACACCGTTTTACGTGTACCAGTACGCAACCGGTTTTTCCGCGGCAGTGGCCATCAGCAGCAGGATCATGAAAGGTGAGTCCGGTGCGCTGGAGGGTTATAAGAAGTTTTTAAGCGGCGGCTGCTCCATGACGCCCATCGACCTTTTGAAACTCTGCGGCGTGGATATGTCCACCACCAAACCGGTGGACGAGGCATTAAATTTCTTTGGAGAGCTGCTGGAGGAATTTGAGGAAATGGACCATAACTGATCGTAACTATAGGAACGATGATATCACAAGGGAATGATGATATCTGGGGATAATGATGATATTTGAGGGAAAACAATGAGTGGGGATACGGTGAGAGAAAATGCCGCAGGACGGCGGATAAAGAAACAGATTGACCTGACAGAGGGGAGCCCTGGAAAAAGCCTGCTTGTTTTTGCCCTGCCTCTGATCCTGGGAAACCTGTTCCAGCAGTTTTATAATATGGCTGATTCCATGATCGTGGGAAATTTTGTGGGCGAGGATGCATTGGCGGCAGTGGGGGCGTCCTATGCCCTGACCAATGTGTTTATCATGATCGCCATTGGAGGAGGAAACGGGGCTTCCGTGCTTACATCCCAATATCTGGGGGCTAAGCAGCATGGAAGGATGAAGACATCCATTTCCACGTCCCTGATCACCTTCCTGGCTGTAAGCCTGGTGCTGGGGGGCGTGGGATTTGCCATGAACGGGCGGATCCTTGAGGGCCTGAACACGCCGGAAAATATTATGGGCCAGGCCAGGCTGTATCTGGGAATCTATTTCCTGGGGCTGCCCTTCCTGTTCATGTATAATGTGCTGGCTGCCATATTCAATGCCATGGGGGATTCCAGGACGCCTTTGTACCTGCTCATATTCTCGTCCCTGCTGAATGTGGTTCTGGATATCATATCAGTTACCTGGCTGGGAATGGGGGTGGACGGCGTGGCCATTGCAACCGTAATGGCCCAGGGTGTATCCGCCCTTATCTCTTTTGCCCTTTTGTTGAAAAAATTAAGAGGGTATGCCCAGGGACCGGAAGATGAATTCCGCTTTTATGACACCAGGATGCTGGGATCAGGCACCAAGATCGCGGTTCCGTCCATCCTTCAGCAGTCCATTGTGTCCATCGGGATGCTGCTGGTGCAGTCCGTGGTCAATGGCTTTGGCTCCGCTGCCCTGGCCGGATACTCTGCGGGCAGCCGCATTGAGTCTATCTGCGTGGTGCCAATGATCGCCACAGGAAATGCAGTTGCAACCTTTACGGCCCAGAATATCGGCGCAGGTAAGCTGGAACGGGTGAAAAAGGGGTACAGGGCCAGTTACGGGATCATAATAGGCTTTTCAGTACTCATAGCAGTGGTGGTCTCCCTGACCAACGGCCCGATTATCGCCTCCTTCCTGGGAGGCAGCATGAGCCCTGACGCATACGCGGCAGGCACCGGGTATCTGTCCTTTATCGCATACTTCTTTGTGCTCATCGGGTTAAAAGCGTGTACGGACGGCCTTTTAAGAGGGTCCGGGGATGTGCTTGTGTTTACCATAGCAAACCTGGTGAACCTGGCGATCCGCGTGTTCGGCGCCTTCCATTTCGCACCGGTATGGGGTGTTGCTGCTGTCTGGTATGCGGTTCCCATGGGCTGGATGGCCAACTATGTGATCTCCTTTGCGCGGTATCTCACAGGGAAATGGAAGGATAAGAGGGTGATCTGATTCAGATCAGAAACCGGAAGGGCTGCATTACAAACCCTACCACCTTCCACGCGGCGCGTTTGTAGAGAGGAACGGATGCCACATTTACGTGGGCGGGGATTTTATAGGTGCCGTCTGACTGCAGGGTGCGGCAGTCCTGCTGATAGGAATCCATGTGCTCCTTCAGCTGGGCGGTGAGCGGCGGACTCTGGATGACCAGCATCAGCTCAGTGTCCATATAGGTGCTGCGCAGGTCAAAGTTATAGGAGCCAATGGCGCACAGTTCATCATCGATCACAAGGGATTTGCCGTGATAGGAGAGTCCGCCGTCATACTCCAGGATTTCCATGCCTGTGTTGATAAATTTCTTTTTGTGCAGGGGATAGTCGCTGGAGGCAAAAAAGTTATCTCCGTTTTCCACGGAATTGACCATCATGGTGACCGGGACCTGCTTTGTCACTTCTGACATGGTTTCATACATGGTATTGTTGAATACGGCATAGGGCGTGTGGATCACCACACGCTCTTTTGCCTGTTTCATCAGCTGGGTCAAGGTGTAGAATACCACCGGTTCTTTGGCATAGATGGTGGTGGGATTGGACACCAGGGTTATCTTTCCCGCGGGCACGGTATGGGTCTGATAATAGGTGAGGGGATCCGGCCCTTCCAGGATCGCCAGGTCATCCTCATTATCCGGGGCAAACAGCTCCGGATGGGCGGATGCCAACGAGTCATACCGCTCCCTGAGCACGGCAGCGGCATTTTTAACAGATGTTTTCTCACCCAGGGTTTCACTGTCATGGAACAGGGAGGATACCTCCAGGTTCCAGACCTGGTTAAAATATTCCTCTACCTGGTACAGGGAGCTTTTTGCACTGTCTTCTGTGCCGTGGGCCGTGTTGTACACCAGGACTTCCCTGTCGTGGCTGCGGGAGTTGGTGGGATAGGAACCGATAAAATAGTCAAAGGTATTCCTTCCCCCCAGTATATAGCCGTAATCGTCCGCGATCACATATTTGTCATGCATCCGGCCCTGGGTTGTCCAGGGCTGAAGCAGATTTATCTTGTTGTAGATCTTGATCTCTATATTGGGATGGCTGGACAGTGCATAGAAGTAATTGTTCCTCTCCATGCGCACCAGACCGGAAAAACCATCCACCAGTATCTGGACCTTTACCCCCTCATCCGCTTTGTGAAGCATTAGGGACATGATATCCCTGGGGCTTTCTCCGTCCCTGAAATCAAAGGTGGACAGAATGATCCGTTCCTTTGCCATCCCCATCAGGCGCATCCGTTCGTCCCAGGCGCTCTGGTTCGTCTCCAGGATCATGGCCCGGTCACAGCCCGGACCATCCTGATAAAAATCAGCGGCCGAAGTATTTTCTTTTGTTATTTGGGAAACAGGTTTATAATGATAAAAGGGCGCAGTGGCCCCCAGGACAAGATAGAGGAAAATGATCAGGAGGGCCGTCAAAGGTCTGTGTCTTTTTATCCATTTAAGAATCATAAGAAACTCCTTTTGTGTGCATACTCTAATGTGCGGCGGAAAGCCGGATTGATACGGGATCATACTATAGGGTACTATACTAATAATAGAATGGAAAGTCAAATAATTTGAAGGGAGAGCGCATCATGGGACAGATATTGTATTACAATGGAACGATCCTTACCATGGAGGACCAAAAGCCATGCGTGGAGGCCGTGCTTACGGAGAATGGGAGGATTACAGATGCCGGAACTTATAAAGACCTGCTGGAGCGGGCCGGTTCCCAGGTCCGTAAGGGGGATCTTCAGGGAAATGTAATGGTGCCGGGTTTCATCGATCCCCACAGCCATTTTACCGCGTGTGCCAGCAATACCATGGAGGTAAACCTGGACGGAGCGGAAAATTTTGATACCATTATTTCACGCATACAGGATTTTATCAGGCAGAGGAAGATACCGGAGGGCCAGTGGGTACAGGCGTCCGGGTATGACCATAACTGCCTGAAGGAGCACACCCATCCCAGGCGGATGGTGCTGGATCAGGCGGCGCCCCGCAATCCCCTGATCATGAAACACCAGTCAGGCCATATGGGTGTGCTGAATACCATGGCCCTGAACCAGCTTGGGATTACACCCGATACCGTATGTCCCCAGGGAGGCGTGATCGAGATAAAGGACAAAACCATCACCGGCTACATGGAAGAGGCAGCCTTTTTAAAGTACCAGAACCAGGTTCCCATGCCTGATAAGGAGGAGTTTTTGCAGGCGTATTCCAGGGCGCAGGAACTGTACGCCTCCCATGGGATCACCACGGTCCAGGAGGGGCTGCTGTCCCAACGTCTGCTTCCCCTGTACGGGCTGCTGGCCGGTTCCGGGCTTTTGAAACTGGATCTGGTGGCGTATGGGGATATCAGGGACAGCAAGACTGTCACTGAACAATTAAAGGATCACATCAGGATTTATAAAAACCATATCAAGCTGGGCGGATATAAAATGTTCCTGGATGGTTCGCCGCAGGGCAGGACAGCCTGGATGAGGGAACCCTATGAGGCGGATCAAGAGGGCGGACAGCCAAAGGATTACAGAGGATATGGTACGCTGCAGGATGAGGAAGTATACGCCCACATACTGAAAGCTGAAAG
The DNA here is from genome assembly GCF_000954015.1 of Clostridium sp. FS41. Lineage (NCBI taxonomy): Bacteria > Bacillati > Bacillota > Clostridia > Eubacteriales > Clostridiaceae > Clostridium > Clostridium sp. FS41. Next base: position 46,721 of record NZ_JYHN01000046.1, on the reverse strand, counting down.
GGAGGGAATGCAGCTTCTGGCGCACTGTAACGGGGATATGGCCTGCGAACAGTATCTGAACCAGATGGAAGCTGTTTACGGATATCTGAAAAAAAATGAAGATCCGGACTGTCCCGCCTTTTATCCCGGAGATATACGCCCGGTGATGATACACGCCCAGCTTCTTGGACTGGATCAGCTAAAGCAGGTGAAGCGGCTGAAAGTGATTCCCTCCTTTTTCCTGGCCCATGTATACCACTGGGGGGACGTGCACATCAAAAATTTCGGAATGGAGCGGGCCGGCCGCATCAGTCCGGCCGCATCAGCTCTTAAGGAGGGCATTGTATTTACCTTACATCAGGACAGCCCGGTCATACGTCCCGATATGATGGAAACGCTGTGGTGCGCGGTAAACCGCAGGACAAAAGGAGGCGTGGTGCTTGGCGGTACGGAGCGGCTGCCGGTTTGGGAGGCATTAAAGGCCATCACGGTCAATGGGGCGTACCAATACTTTGAGGAAGATGAAAAAGGTTCGATTGTAAGCGGAAAAAAGGCTGATTTTGCAGTGCTGGACAAAAACCCACTGTCAACAGAGCCGGATGGAATCAGGGACATAAAGGTTCTTGCAACCATAAAAGAAGACCAGCTCATCTGGAAAAGACAATAGGAAAAATCCATAACAGCCAAAGGCAGACGGCGTGGGGGCGCTCCGTCTGCCTTTGGCTATGTGGTAAATGTATATTAAAAGAGGGTAAGAAAAGGGAGGGATTACAGTATGTCGATATATTTAGGGGTTTCTTCTACCTTGGGCGCATCCTTTGGCACCTGCAGTTTCAGGATGCCGTTTTCAAAGCCTGCCTTAATGTCTTCCTGTCTGGTATGTTCGCCTACAAAGAAGGTTCTCTTGCAGGAACTGGTGTAGCGCTCTCTGTGGATCACGGTTCCCTTATCATCCTTGCTCTCGCTGGAGGCGTCATGCTCAGCTGAAATGGTCAGGTATCCGTCCTTTAATTCTGCCTTGATGTCTTCCTTCTTAAATCCCGGAAGTTCAATTTCCATTATATAGTTGCCATCCTTTTCCGTAATATCGGTTCGCATCACGGGAAGCTTCCTGCTGTCGCTGTTTTTCTCAGTGGAGCCGGTAAAGAATGGATCATTAAAAAATTCATCAAATAAATTAAGTCCGTAGTTTCTTCTTGGTATTAACATCATCGTTGTATCCTCCTTGCTGATAGAACTGTTTGTTTTATTTGTTATACATGCATTATAACACAATTGTTAGCACTGTCAAGAGGTGAGTGCTAATTTTATATATTTTTTAGATTTCAGATAAAAGGTCTGGTTTTTTGGTTTCCGCAGATTTCACCGTTTCCCCTAAAACCAATGCAATTTCCAAGGCAATGGCAATATATTTATCACTTAAATGACGCCCGTAATCTGTCAGGTCCCTTGGCTCCCAGCGGTCCGAGTCAAGATGATCGGCTCCGAACAGGAAGGGGATGACCGGAACATTTCTGAATTTAGACACGGCCAGGGAAGCGGAGCATTCCATATCAACCGCAATACAGCCCTGTTTTTTGCGCTCCTCAATTAATCCGGTGGTCTCCCTGTAGATGGCGTCCGTGGTCCAGACCTTTCCGGCCACATAAGGAATCCCATGCTGTTCCAAGCATCTTGTTGTAAGATTGACTGAAGAACTGTCAGCGCTTATCTCTTCACTGCTGGGAATATAGTGATAGCTTGTGCCCTCATCCCTGACCGCTGACAATGGAATGATGATCTTGTTCTGAACAACCGACTGGTTCAACACTCCGCAGCACCCAAAAAGAACGATACCTTTTGCGCCTAAGGCTATTATTTCCTCAAGCCCGGCCACGCATGCCGGAGCGCCGACCCTGGAAAGGAATAAACCAAAGGTCATATCAGCATATTTGACGGCGTACACGGGGATGGCTCCGTTTGAAGAATACAAATGTGCAATTATGCGGGCTTCATTGGTTTCAATAAAATGATTGATAATGTTTTCTGAAAAAGTGGAGATACAGATTTGAGGGAACCCGCTTATCTCTTTTGTCAGGTCGCCTGGGTTTATAAAAGCATTGGTATCCTCCTGAAAATTGTTAAAAACAGCTGCCATTGTTTAATCCTCCCTTATTAATATTTTTTTGATCTCTTTTATGATGCCGGACGGTATCTGTTCATTGATTGGCATCAGTTTGCTGAACATGCGCACACCCTGATAAGAGAACACGATCAGATCAAATACTGCAGGAATATCCACATGGTTAAATTCATTTCTCTCAATCCCATATTGAATAAGCTTTTCCCAGCTGTTGGCGGACAGCATGTACTGTTGATACAGAGCGTTTTTCCGGTCCGGTCCGCCGCATAAACTGAAAAATTCATAGATTGCCAGGCTCAATGAGGCTCCGCTGTCAAGCATTTCCCTTTTATAAGTTTCCAACACTTCATTTAAAATTACAACGGCGGGTTGGCCCTGCTTTATTTTAAAATCAAATGTATCCTCCTGCCGGCTTAAGAGATCATCTATGATCTCTTGAAAAATTTGTGAAGTGCTTTCATAATGGCAGTATAAACCGCCCCGGCTTAGCTTTGCTGCTTCACATATGTCCTTCATTGTCACCTGCTTAAAACCTTTAGCAGCAAATAATGAATAAGCATTTCTTTTAATATGCCGTCTGGTTTCCTCACCACGCCGATTCACCATATCGTTTTTTCCTCCGGTTAAAACTCCCATCTTAAGAGATGGTGAGCTGTTACAAGTTCTGTTCACTCATTCTTTTACTTGTTTTTTAATTACCGACACATGTGTCTTAAAATATAATACGACACACATGTCGGAATGTCAAGGCCAGGAAATCATATCCAGATTTTCTTTTAATTGACAATACCTCATAATAGCGTTATACTTTTAAAAGAATAACGAAAAACTGTAATGTACAACAGGAAACAGCAATAAAAGGGGTTATATAGGAGGAAAAAGGTGACAAATCAATATGTTCCCACATTTGAAACACTTTTATCAAGGGAGGATATCATCAGGCGGATCATTGAGAACTGGCCTGTTAAGAGGCAGGAGGAGGAGGTTTTGGTTGAGGCCGCATTGGGCCGCATTCCGGTCTTAGATATCTGCTCACAGCTTACCCTTCCCGTGGTGCGGGCATCCTCAAGGGATGGTGTGGCGGTGGCTTCCTCCCGCTTTGCCCAGGGAATGCCGGACACATCCGGATGGGTACAGGGGGTGGACTTTGAAAGGGCTGACACGGGAGATGACTTTAGCGATACATATGATGCGGTGATCACTATTGAGGATGTGGAACTTTCCGGGGAAGGAAAACTAAGTATCCATGAGGGAGTGAATGTGGCGCCGGGCTGCAATGTGCGTTTGGCAGGTTCAACGGTGAGGGAAGGGGAAATGCTGGCAAAGGCCGGTCTGCCCCTTCGTCCCAGGGATCTGGCCGGACTGCAGATGGGCGGGATCACAAGGGTAACCGTCTGGAAAAAGCCTGTGGTTGCATTCATTCCATCGGGAAGCGAACTGATCGCTCCGGGAACGCCGCTTAGCAGGGGAAAGAATATTGACACCAACAGCCTGCTGATGCGTGAGACCTTAAAGGAGATGGGGGCCACCCCGCTGTGTCTGCCCATTGTCAGAGACGATGGGCAGGAGATGGCGGATGCCCTTAACCGGGCTATGCCCCAGGCGGATATCATAGTCATGGGCGGCGGTTCCTCCAAGGGGGAGGAAGATTATACGGCCACCCTGCTCCACCAACAGGGAAAGGTGCTTTGCCACGGTGCCCAGGCAGTGCCCGGGAAACCTTTATGTGCGGCAATCATTGACGGAAAGCCTGTCATCAATCTGCCGGGACCTTTTATGGCAGCTTATCACGGCTTGGAGTGGTGTATCAACGGACTGGTATCCCATTACCTGAACCGTCCTGCCAGAAAGAGGCAGACCATTGAGGCCGCTCTGACAAAGCCGCTTTTGGGCAGCGATATGGTATCCATGCTTGTGAATATGGAAGTAGTACAAAGGCGGGACGGGAAGGGATATCTGGCAACTCCCTGCAGTATCAGGGAGACGCCCATGAGCCGTTCCATCATGGCCAACGGACAGTATATGACAAAACTGAACCAGGACATACCGGCCGGAGGACTGATCGAAGTGGAACTGCTTCGCGGGCTGGAATTTATCCCCGTGGAAGAAGATAAAAACTTGTGAACAGGAGGTGGCCAAATGCCGGAATTGAAAGAGTGTCCCTCTGAAAGACCATGGGACAATGATGAATTTACATTTGATTACATTGCACAGAATATATTTTCCCCCATTTACCCGGTGATCGCCGAGGCCATTCTTAAAACCTGCGGCCGGCGGGAGGGGAGGATGATCGATCTGGGCTGCGGCGGAGGACACCTGGGTTTTGCTGTGATGGAACGGACCGGATATCAGGGGGTTTTTGTGGATATCAATGAAACCGCGCTCCGGATCGCCGGAAAAAGGGCCGGTGAGCGGGGGCTTTCCCAGCGCTCGGAGTTTTTAAACCGGGATGTGGAGCGCACAGGTCTGCCGGACCATTATGGGGATCTGATCATCAGCCGTGGATCTTACACTTTCTGGAATGACCTGGAAAAGGCCATATTGGAGATATACCGTATCCTGGCCCCGGGGGGCATGACCTACATTGGCGGAGGAATGGGGAACGCAGAGCTGGCAGAGGCCATACGCCCCAAGATGCAGGCGATTTGGCCGGACTGGCCCAGACGTATCATGGAACGGAGCAATCAGATATCCAATGAGATGCTGAGTGAGATGCTGGACCGGCATGGTATTTCCCATGAGATCATTGACAATGAGGACCAGGGGCGCTGGATCATCATGCGCAAATAACCTTCCTTAAATTGCCCCGGCTAACCTCTGAATAGGTCCGCCGGGAATATGAGATGAAGCAGATAAAATAAAGCAGATAAAATGAACAATATGAGATGAGGAATATTTGATAATGAACCGGAGAAAGAAGGCGTCTTCCAAATGGCCTGTCCTGCTGGTATTCCCGGCAGCTGCGTTTTTGTACTCATTCGCCATCGGCAGGTTTCCCATGTCCGTACCGGACTTATTGCATACATTGTACTACCATTTTGTAGACCCCACGCGGATCGCCAATCCTAATATGGAGACAACGCTTTTTAATATACGCCTGCCCAGGGTATTGGCAGCAATGCTGGTAGGGGGCGGATTATCCATTGCAGGGGCCGCCTACCAGGGAATGTTTAAGAATCCTATGGTGTCGCCCGACATCCTGGGGGCATCTGCGGGCGCTGCATTTGGGGCGTGTGTTGCCATGATGCTAAACATGCCCGCGGTTTATATCCAGCTCATGGGATTTGGAGGCGGGATCCTGGCTGTTTTTATTGCCGCCGCAGCCACCAGGCGTTTCAGCCGTGACACTGTTTTGGGACTGGTCCTGGGCGGAATGATGGTGAGCACCCTGTTCCAGTCCGGAACGTCCGCCATCAAACTTCTGGCAGATGACGACAATAAACTGCCCCAGATCACCTTCTGGCTCATGGGCAGCTTTAATACCATGAACAGGGCGCGTTTGTTCAGTATCCTGATCCCCATTGGAGCTGGTTTCCTGATCCTTTTTTTCATGCGGTGGCAGCTTAATGTGCTTTCCTTTGGGGAGGAGGAGGCCCGCAGCCTGGGGATCAAGACGCGCCGGGTGCAGAGCCTGGTGATCGTTGCTTCCACACTGATCACAGCATCCTGTGTGTCTGTGTGCGGCATGGTGGGCTGGGTGGGGCTGGTCATCCCCCACGTGGCACGGGCGCTGGCAGGACCCAATTTCAAACGCCTGATCCCTATCTGCGCCATATTGGGATCAACCTTTCTACTGCTGGTGGACAACATTGCACGGACTGCATTTACAGTGGAGCTTCCTATCGGGATCCTGACCTCTGTGATCGGAGTGCCCTTCTTTTTCTTTATATTCAGATATGGGAGCGGAAAGGGAGGAGGCAGGGAATGATACAGGCGGTAGATGTGCATTTCAGTTATGGAAAACACCAGGTGCTTTGCGGCGTATCCTTTGATATGAAAAAAGGGGAGTATGTGTGCATCCTGGGAGCGAACGGGTGCGGGAAAACCACCCTGCTGAAAACCATGCTGGGATTTCAAAAGCCTCAGAAGGGCCGCATTACCCTATATGGGGAGGATGTCCATGGTATGGATGAGAGAAGGATGGCCCGAAAGGTGGCTTATATCCCCCAGCACCATGAGCCGCCCTTCCCCTTTACCGTGGGGGATGTGGTACTGCTGGGCCGCACCCCCCATTTGAGCAGGACCTGCCGCCCCACGGCCAATGACAGGCGCATTGCCCGGGATGCCATGGAGCGATTGGGAATAGGGCAGTATGCCGACCAATGCTATACGGAGCTTTCCGGCGGACAGAGACAGATGGTCATCATTGCCCGGGCATTGGCCCAGCAGCCGGATCTGCTGATCATGGATGAGCCCACGGCCAGCCTGGATTATGGAAACCAGTACCTGGTGCTGGCCCAGATGAGAAAACTCTCCCATGAAGGGATGGGGGTACTGATGGTGACCCACGATCCGGACCATGCCCTGTACTGCGCGGACCGCATTGTGGCTATGAGGGACGGAAGGATCGTTTCCATGGGAGGAGCCCGTGAGGTGGTAAGGGAGGATATCATGAAAAAGATATATGGAATGACCATCAAGGTAAGGGATGTGGGACTGAGTGCCGGAAAGAATGCAACCGTATGCATACCGGTGCCGGATATGTGATTGCAAAGGAACCTTTGGAATGATATGGACATGATACCGGAGGCCTTTCAAAATAGAATGTATAATTAAAGGAGAAGATGAGTAATGAGAAAATATGTATGGAAACAATGGCTGTGTGCAGCGGCCCTGACGGCTTTTGTGCTGTCCGGGTGCGGTCAGAAGGCATCGGCGGCAGGAAATATCCCGGATACCGCAATGACCACGGAACCTGTTGAGGACACTGCCGGGGCCGACATGACAAAGGGCAAGGCTGATGGGCCGGAGGATCAGGCGGATGTGCAGTCTTCTGCGTCCATGGTGGAGATAAAAGATATGGGAGGGCGGAGCATTACCATTCCTGCCCCGGACAAGCTGGAGCGCATGTACCCGGATGGTTCCACCTCCCTGCTGCTATTGTATACCCTTGCGCCGGACCGGATGACCTCGGCTCCCAGCAACACAGGCAATGCGTTCAGCGAGGAACAGCGGCCCTTCATCCTTCCTGAGGTTTGCGATCTGCCAAGCTATGGCACACGTTCGGGAAAAGGAAACCTGAACCTGGAGGAGATCAAGAATGCGGATATGCAGGTAATCCTGTCCATGGGCACGGGGAAGATCAGTGAGAAAGATATCTCGGAGGCGGATGAACTCCAGGCCCAGCTGGATATCCCCGTGATCCTGTTCAGCGGGGATATGGAAGATTATCAGGAGGCGTACAGGCTTTTGGGAAAGGTGATCGGCAGGGAGGCGGACGCTGAAACACTTATTGAATACACATCCAAAATTGTGGCGGATATTGACAAGGCAGTGGCACAGATCCCGGAAAAGGACAGGATAACCCTCTACTACGCGGAGGGGGATGACGGGCTTGCAACGGAACCTGCCAGTTCCAACCGGTCCTATGTGTTTAATGCCTCCGGAGCGGTCAATGTGGCTGTTGTGGACGCGGCCGCAGGTTATGGACAGTCGGCCGTGTCCATGGAGCAGGTGCTGGACTGGAATCCCCAGGTCATCATCACCCAGGGTACAACCCATGCATATGAGACGATCTTAAGCGATCCAAACTGGGCGACCATTGACGCTGTAAAGAACGGAAGGGTATATAAAATGCCCAGCAATCCGTTCAGCTGGGCCGACCGTCCGCCCTCTGTCAACCGCTTTATCGGGCTGCATTGGGTGACAAACCTGTTATATCCGGATTTATATGATGTGGATATTGTGGATCTGGCCATTGACTACTATAAAGTTATGTACCATGTGGATGTGGCCAGGGAGGACATGGAGGGGCTCCTGGTGGATTCCGTTCCCCGGAAATAAGACTCTGAATCTGAAAAACTGCTGCAAAAGGGAAAATGCTCATCCCTTCCGTGGCAGTTTTTTGCTGTCTCTAATAGCAGTTCTTAATGGCTGTTCTCCACAGACCGCCGTGTCTGGGTCCGTTTGCCCTTTAAATTCCACAGCAGCCGTCCATATGTAAATTCCGAGCTCTCATAGAGATTGCCGTCCTCGTCCGCGTGTTCCGCCATCCAGCGGTATATTTTCTCAATCCGATCCGTGGTCCTCTCACCGGGCGGCAGGATAATGGAACCGGATATCTCTGCAAACTCCCTGTCCGCTGTCCGGTAATTTTCCTTGGTCTGGGTATAATAGCTGGTGACCGGCAGGTACCCGGTAAGGAAAAGAGTATTGAAACTGGTGTAAAAATGCCGTCCGTTCCAGCTGTTTAGGGTATCCCTGTGAAACACCTCCCTGGCAATGCGCTCGTGGAGTTGGTGGCGGCCGGATACAATGGCGTTCATGCAGCACCAGGACCTGCTCAACTCCATGAATTTTTCAAGGCCCTCAAGGCCGGAAACAGCCGGGGACAGGGAACAGAAGGCAAGATCAAAGGCATGGTAAAGTCCTTCAGCCTCAAGGTCCATGCTGCAGAAATCACGGACCAGGAACCGGGTGTTGTCCCGTCCCTGCTCACGGGTAAACAGTTGGGCATATTCAATGGTGCGGGTGGAAATGTCAATGCCCACCACTCGGCGCGCGGTGGAGGCAAATTCGGATACAAAACGTCCCGGCCCGCATCCGATATCCACCACATCCGTATCCGGTCCAAGGACTCCGTTGACTCTCAGATAATCAGCAGTTTCCATGATCCGGTCCATGGCTTTTCCCTTTTTCAGGTTTTGATTCCAGAAGTTCTGCTTCCAGTTCTTTACACGCCGGTCCCACATGTCCGCTTTAAGATCTGCCCGGCCGTCATGGGCCTCCTCCTGAAGCTTCAGTATATGTGACAGTTCACTGGATCGATTAAATTCGCTCATATTGGTTTCTCCCGCCCCTGCTCTCAGAGGAAAAGGAAATACACCATAGTCGTCCCTGCCCACTGAGGATATTTATAAAAGTAGCATACAACAAAATTTACCAGGAGTAAATAGATCCGGGAGCAAATAGATTCATGGGCAAATCGTTTTCCGGGTACACGGTTCAAAAAAACACGACAAAATATTTTTTAATACTGGAATATCATTCCTTGAAACAAGGTACTTTATATGTTAGAATGGGGAAAGAGTTTTCAGTACTCATACATAAGGAGGACGCTATGATTAGTCAGTTGATTGAAAAGATAAAGAAGACAAACGCCCCGATCTGTGTCGGACTGGATCCGATGCTGTCCTATGTGCCCGGACATGTGGTTAAGAAATCCTTTGATGTATACGGAGAGACCCTGGAGGGGGCTGCGGACGCTATCTGGCAGTTTAATAAGGAAATCATTGACCATACATGTGATCTGATCCCGGCAGTTAAGCCGCAGATCGCCATGTATGAACAGTTTGGCATAGAAGGGCTTATTGCATATAAGAAAACAGTGGAATACTGCCACGAAAAGGGCCTGACCGTTATTGGAGACGCCAAGCGGGGGGATATTGGTTCCACTTCCGCGGCATATGCCACCGGCCATTTGGGCGCGGTCCAGGTGGGAAGCAATGCATACAGAGGATTTGACGTGGATATGCTTACGGTCAATCCATATCTTGGAACAGACGGAGTAAAGCCCTTTGTAGATGTGTGCAACACTGATGATAAGGGACTGTTTGTCCTGGTTAAGACATCCAACCCCAGCAGCGGCGAATTTCAGGACCGCTTGATCGATGGAAGACCCTTATACGAATGGGTGGCCCAGAAGGTGATGGAGTGGGGAGCTGCTTCCATGGACGGTGCATACAGCAATGTGGGAGCCGTGGTGGGCGCCACCTACCCGGAGATGAGCAGGATCCTCCGCAAGCTGATGCCCGCAACCTATTTCCTGGTGCCGGGATACGGTGCACAGGGCGGTACGGCGGATGACCTAAAGCACTGTTTTAATGAGGATGGACTTGGGGCCATTGTGAACTCATCCAGGGGCATCATAGCTGCTTACAAGCAGGATAAGTATAAACAGTTCGGTCCGGAGCATTTTGGCGAAGCCTCCAGACAGGCCGTACTGGATATGGTTGCTGATATCAACAGCGTACTGTAACGGACTGCAGCACCGGCAGATTATTGCCGGTGCTGTAAGAACATAATGTGGCGGCACAATAAAGATGGAGATTTTTTATGGCAAAGATAAAAATGACAGCGGTTATCACAAAACAGGACCGGCTGACTGAGGATATATATGATATGAGGATCAAGGCCCCCCAGATCGCGGGGGAAGCAGTTCCGGGACAGTTTTTGTCCCTGTACTCAAAGGACGGATCAAAGATGCTTCCAAGGCCCATCAGCCTGTGCGGCATTGACCGGGAAAAGGGAGAACTGCGCCTGGTTTACCGCATTGCAGGCGCCGGCACAAAGGAGTTTTCCTGCCTGAAGGAAGGGGATACCATTGATGTGCTGGGACCTCTGGGCAACGGCTTTCCGTTAAAGCCTGAGAAGAGAGCGTTTCTGATCGGAGGAGGCATCGGAATCCCTCCCCTGCTGGAACTGGCCAAAGCCCTTCAGGCGGAACAAGAGTCCGGCCGGGAGAGCGGAGCTGACAGCGGCCGGGGAATGGTCCGGTCAGTGCTGGGATACAGGGACAGCCAGATGTTCCTGAAGGAGGAGTTTGAGGCGTACGGACCGGTCTATGCGGCCACCGAGGACGGAAGTGCGGGAACAAAAGGCAATGTACTGGATGCCATACGTGAACAGGGGTTAAAGGCCGATATCATTTATGCCTGCGGTCCCACCCCCATGCTCCGTGCCCTGAAGGCTTATGCCGCTGAGCAGGGAATGGAGTGCTGGCTGTCACTGGAAGAAAAGATGGCCTGCGGCGTGGGAGCCTGTCTGGCCTGCGTGTGCCAGTCAAAGGATATTGACCGCCATTCACAGGTACACAATAAGCGCATCTGTAAGGACGGACCCGTATTCCTGGCAGATGAGATCGAACTATAACGGAGGTGCCCAGTGATGAATATGAGTGTAAATATTGCCGGCGTGGAATTTAAGAATCCGGTGATGGAAGCATCGGGGACATTTGGCTCCGGTATGGAATACAGTGAATTTGTGGATTTAAACCGCCTGGGAGCAGTGGTCACCAAGGGCGTGGCCAATGTTGCGTGGCCTGGTAACCCAACCCCCAGGATCGCGGAAACATACGGCGGCATGATCAATGCCATCGGCCTTCAGAATCCCGGCATAGAAGTTTTTGCCAAAAGGGATATTCCCTTTTTAAAACAGTATGACACCAGGATCATTGTCAATGTCTGCGGAAGGACCACAGAGGACTATGTAGAGGTGGTGGAGCGTCTGGGTGACGAACCGGTGGACATGTTGGAGATCAACATATCCTGCCCCAATGTAAAGGAAGGGGGCATTGCCTTTGGCCAGGATCCCAAGGCGGTGGAGGCCATTACCAGGGAGGTAAAGGCCCATGCAAAACAGCCCATTATCATGAAGCTGAGCCCCAATGTGACGGATATTACCGTCATGGCCAAGGCGGCGGAGGCCGGGGGTACGGATGCCGTTTCCCTGATCAACACCCTGACCGGCATGAAGATCGATATACACAAAAGGGCGTTTGCCCTGGCCAACAGGACCGGCGGGCTTTCAGGACCGGCCATTAAGCCGGTGGCTGTGCGTATGGTGTACCAGGTGGCCCAGGCAGTGAAGGTGCCCATTATCGGAATGGGCGGGATCCGGAATGGGGATGATGCCCTGGAATTCATTCTGGCAGGAGCCAGCGCGGTGGCCATCGGCACCGCTAATTTCCACAACCCTTATGCTACTGTGGAGACAGTGGAGGGGATCCGGGCCTATATGGAGCGGTATGGGATCGAGGATATCAACCAGCTCATTGGAGCAGTAAGATAAAAACCGAAAGTGAGGATATAATATATGGAGAGCTATAAGCAGGACTTTATTGAATTTATGGTGGAAAGCAAGGTACTTAAGTTTGGTGATTTCACACTGAAGAGCGGACGCAAGTCTCCGTTTTTTATGAACGCGGGAAGTTATGTTACAGGTACCCAGTTAAAGAAGCTGGGTGAGTACTATGCAAAGGCCATCCATGACAATTTCGGACTGGATTTTGACGTGCTCTTCGGGCCGGCCTACAAAGGAATCCCCTTAAGTGTTGCAACCACCATGGCCATCAGCGATCTGTATGGAAAGGATATCCGCTACTGCTCCAACCGCAAGGAAGTGAAGGACCATGGGGATACGGGGATCCTTCTTGGAAGTCCGGTAAAAGACGGGGACCGGGTGATGATCATCGAGGATGTGACCACTTCTGGAAAATCCATTGAGGAGACCTTCCCTATCCTGAAAGCACAGGGGGATGTTGAGATCAAGGGACTGATCGTGTCCCTGGACCGCTGTGAGCGGGGCAAGGGAACAAAGAGCGCCCTGGCTGAGATCAAGGATCTATACGGATTCCCCACAGCAGCCATCGTATCCATGAAGGATGTGGTAGAACACCTTTACAACAGAGAGTGTGAGGGAAGCATAGTCATCAACGATCAGATAAAGGCAGCCATTGATGCTTATTATCAGCAATATGGTGCACAGGCAGAATAACTGGCAATCAACATGTTGGAAAGGCGATGAATATGGAGAGAGTTTATAAGACAATGCGCAATACGGGAGCCGGATGCATTGCGATCGGAGTCATCATAGCAGTGACCGGACTGACCGTGGGAATTATTTCCATTATAAACGGCGCGCTGCTTCTGAAACGTAAATCAGAGATTGAATTCTAGTAAGCGGGGCTGCCAATGATCAGAAATACAACAAAGCGCCAGAAGCTGGGATGGGTGCTGTTCATATTGTACCTGTGCCTGCTGGCCTATTTTATGTTTTTTTCGGAGAGCTTTGGCCGGACGGATACCAACAGGGGCTACCAGTACAATCTGGTGCCCTTTAAAGAGATATCCAGGTATTTCAGGTATTATAATACCATTGGTCCTTTGCTTTTCCTTATTAATATGGTTGGAAATGTGGCGGCATTCTTACCCTTTGGCTTTTTCCTGCCCATTATCAGCAGGAGGAGCAAGAAATGGTACAACACAGTCATGCTGGGATTTGGTTTCAGCCTGATGCTGGAAACCCTGCAGCTCATCTTCCGTGTGGGAAGCTTTGATGTGGACGATATGCAGCTCAATACCCTGGGAGCTGCTCTTGGTTATGTGATATACCGTTTTGTGCAGTATACACGTGTTAAGATAAGACACAGGAGGTTGACAAAGTGAAGTATGTTGGGGATAAGGTATCTTATGTGAGAAACCCCTTTGCAAGGAACAGCTATTACTGTCTGGTGCTTGCTGTCTTGAGCCTTGCCCTGGCCGGCACCAGTATGTATCTGTCGGTGTCCCAGGCGGGACAGGGCGGCCTGAACACAGGGGCGTTGGGTTTTGCCAGCATTATGGCGGCCCTGATGGGCCTGTGGTACGGGCTGCTGTCATTCCGTGAAAAAGAACGTAATTACATACTGGCAAAGATTGGTATCAGTATTGGCCTGGTGCTGCTGATCATATGGGTAGTTATCATCATTACCGGGCTTATGAGATAGATAGGAGTTGATGCAGATGGATTACAGAATATTATTACAGGAAGAAAATGATGCCGTAAGGGAACGCTACCAGCTTTCCATGGAGCGAATCAGGTCCATGGAAACGGAGGAGATGAGGCTGCCTTACGGCAGTTATTTTAAGAAAACCGCTGCTTTTATAGACCAGATCGGGAAGCTGGTGGAGGGCAGGATGCAGGGGGGCCGGGACAGTATGAGCCTGGAGCAGCTTCAGGCTGAGAACCGGGCCTTGTATCAGGATATCCTGCCCGGATCCTATGGGGAGAGCTATGCGAACCCGGACTATGCCGTGGAGCAGCTGGGGGATGGAGTAGGGCAGCTGCTGTCATTTCTCTATACGGAGATCAGGGCGGATATCGTGTATGCCTATGAGATGCGGCTGACCAATATCACGATCTTAAGTGAGCTGTTCCTGGAGGTATACAACCTGTTTTCCCTTGCCTGGGAGGATGGGGCGGATATTCCGGATAAACAGGCCGTCCAGGACGCGCTGTACTGGTTTGTCAGCGATTACTCGGACCTTACCGTAACATGGCGGGTGAGGGAGGGAGTGGACCCGGGGCTTTCCTTTGCAGCTGACATTATCATGGAAAGTAATCTGAGCGACCTGCGTTACCTTTACAGGTACGGGGAGTATGTGGCGGACAGTGACCTTAAGCTGGCTTCCTTTATGAATACCCTTCCACAGGAGACCATTGACCGGATGGCGGATACCTATACGGAAGGGTATCGCAAGGGATTTGAGGTCATGGGCAGGGACCTGAAGAAGAAAAAGACCGTGGTGGTGGAATTCCAGCTGGGATTTGAGCGCATGATCCGAAGGGCGGCGGCTAGTTTTAAGGCCATGGGCCTGGAGGTGGTTTTCTACCGGGCAGCGGTGGAATCCGTGAACCGGCGGGCCAACGGAAAGCGGGGCTATTACGGCACACCTGCCAACCGTCAGTATGATTACGACCACCGCTACGACAGCGCTTTATATATGGGCAATGCATTTAAGGAGCGCAAGCTCGCCGTGCTGAAAGCAGCCTATGAGGAGTTCCGGGAAGAAGCGTCCTGGTGTGCCGGCCCTGCTTTGGTGGAGACCTTTGGGGAGGAAGGCTTTGCGCCCGTGAACAAGAAGACAGCCCTGAAGCTTAACGCCCATCAGGAGGAGCTGATGGTGGCTTACGCCAATGAATCCAGGCGGATCGTGAACCAGTATATGCCCGGGGACGAAACCAGTTTTACCATCATCGCATTCCCTAAGCCGGATATCGGCCCTGACTTTGAGGAGATCTTCCGGGAGACCATAGAGCTTAACACTCTGGATTATGGGAAATACCAGCGGATCCAGCAGTGCATCATCGATGCCCTGGACGAGGCCGTCCATGTGCTGATCACGGGCAGGGGAGACAATGAGACCTGTATGAAGGTGGTGCTCCATCCTCTGGGGGACAGGAAAAGGGAGAGCAACTTTGAAAACTGCGTATCCGATGTGAACATCCCATTGGGTGAGGTATTTACATCCCCCCTGCTCACAGGCACAGAAGGGCTGCTTCATGTGAGCAATGTCTATGTGGGAGATTACCAGTTTAAAAACCTGCGCATCCGGTTTGAGGATGGGAAGGTTACGGATTATTCCTGCGGCAATTTCACCCGGGAAGGGGAAGATGCCCGGGAGGAGGCTCAGGGCAGGGCGCTTGTAAAGCAGGTGATCATGCAGGGGCATGAGTGGCTGCCCCTGGGAGAATTTGCCATCGGCACCAACACGGTGGCGTATGCCATGGCGCAGAAATTCGGCATTGGTGATAAGCTGCCCATTCTGATCGCTGAAAAGATGGGCCCCCATTTTGCAGTGGGGGATACCTGCTACAGCTTTGCGGAGGATTCACCCATGTACAACCCGGACGGCAAGGAAGTGATTGCCAGGGATAATGAGATATCCCTTCTGCGCAGGGAGGATATGTCAAAGGCTTACTTCAGCTGCCATACGGATATTACCATCCCATACTCTGAACTGGGAGACATAAAGGCAGTGAGGGAGGACGGCAGCGAGATTTCTATTATCTGCCAGGGGCGGTTTGTACTGCCAGGAACACAGGAACTGAACGAGGCATTGGATTAAGACTGTTAAAAGGGATTCAATAGTTCTGCGTCAGAACCGGCTCCTGTGTTCCTCCATAAACCGGGCTGACGCATCCGTTATGGTTTTAATCAATTCTCTCAGAACCGGGTACTGATGATACGCCTGCTTTTCGTAAAACAGACATATGTTAACCTTTGCCTCATAGCCTTGTAAGGGGATGTAGATCAGATCTCCGCTGGCTACGCCGGCATAGCGGTTACAGGCCGGATAACAGGCGATTACGTACCCTTCCGGGTATTTCTGAAGCAGTTCTATCACATTGGACACGGTTTCCACCTGAACCATCTTGTGGGAGGAAATCGTGTTAACGGTGTCTTGAAGCACGGTTGACATAAATCCCGGCTTTTCGACCATTTCCTGAAGATTTGGGGCAATGAAATAATAATGGGTCTTTAACTCCTCCAGCGCAATGGACCGGCGTTTGGCAAGGGGGCCGTTTTTATTGACAAGACATCCATATTCTCCCTGCAGCAGCGGGAGCTGCTCGTATCCCTTCCCACCTATATTCTGGTGTGCTTTGCACGTTTCCCCTTCCTCGCAGATCGCCAGGGCGATTACCGGTTTCCGGATATCGTGGGACAGATATGCTTCCGGACATGGGACCGTGGTGTAATTAATGTTCAAATCTGAATATATTTCTTTAAAATGCAGAATGATGTCCGGAAAGAGAAAGCCCGAGAGGGATGTATGGGCATACACGTCTACTGTTCTTAAAAAATCCTGTTCCGCCAGATTCAGCCATCCATCGTAATATTCCATAATCTGTTTTGCCTCGGGCAGAATCTTTTTACCTGCTTCTGTGAGCGTAATGCCGGACTGAGCCCGGCAGAAGAGAGAAACACCGATTTCCTTCTCAAACAGCTGCAGTGCCTTTGTCAGGCTGGGCTGTGTAATATATAATTTCTGCGCTGCCTCGTTAATGGATTTTGCTTCCGCCAGAGTGATGAAATATTCCAGCACTTTTATTTTCATAATATCCCCTCCCTTGTTCTGTCGTCCATATTTTTTATATCCGATACCTTTATGTTTCTGTCATTATAGATTTTTTCATATGGCTGGATTTTTTATATATTATACAAAATCTTGTCTATATGATATTATATTTCTGACATATTTGTCAAATAAAATTGAAAAGAGGAGATATTTTATGACCAAACGTGAAAGATTCATGAACTTCTTGGAAAACAACCCCGTAGACCGCGTCCCCGTGGCGTTTTTCCATCATTTCTGTCCTCCTGGCGAGTGGGGCAAAGGCATGGAAAACCAGGAAGCCTTTGAGCGAAATATCATAGGGCACAAACTGGCCAGGGAGAAGTTTGACCCTGATGTGATCAAAATTATGAATGACACCCTGATGATTATGCCTGTAGATGTCTCCTTTGTAAAAACATCAGATGATTTACGTAAGGTTCAGGCGCCTGCTTCCGACTCAGCCTTTGCCATGAAATCCCTGGAGCTTACCAGACGGGTGCGGGCATTCTATGAGGACTCGGACGCTCCTGTATACGCCACTGGTTTTTCCCCATCCGTGGTGCTGCGCAACAGCCTGTGTATAGGAGGCATCCCCGGTGAAGGTGATGAGTCCAGAATGCTGAAGTTCATAGACGAAGACCCGGACGCTGTTGCCGCCGCAATGAAGAACCTGTGTGACGGAATCTCAGCCATCAATGAAATGCTGATCAGAGAGGGGGGCGTGGACGGTATCTACATGAGTGTCAATAACCAGTCCAACTTCTTTAATGATGACTTCTACCGTACCTATGTGGCGCCCTATGAAAAGGAAGTAATGAAAAGCGCCAACAAACTGAGCAAGATCAATCTGCTGCACATTTGCGGTTATCACGGCCGTGCCAACCACCTGGATCTGTTTACGGACTTTGAGGCAGCCGCTGTCAATATCGCCGTGTATGTGGAGGGAGTATCCCTCAGCGAGGGCAAAAAGCTGTTTGGCGGCAAACCTGTCTTCGGAGGCTTTGCACAGGACACTGTCATTTACAAGGGAACGGAACAGGATGTAAAGGAAGCGGCGTGGAAGATCTTAGATGAATGCGGACAGGTTGGCATTATGCTGGGCGCCGACTGCACGGTTCCCAATGACATTGACGATTCCCGCCTGGAATGGGTACGTCAGGCGGCCATTGAGTACGCGGCAAGATAAGGAGAGAGAAACTGAACAATCATGATTTTGTGAGGAGAATGATCATGCAACAGAAAGAAAAAAACGGTTTCGTAAAAACATTTTCTATTTGGTTTGGTCTTGGCGCTCTTATGTTTGGTACCTTCTGCGGCGCCAATATGGCCTCCGGTGTCTATGCCTCCACCTACATCGTTACACTGGGCGGAGGCTGGGCCCTGGTGTGGCTGCTCATGTTCTTTGCAGCCATGTCCTTTTTCTGCGGTGTTGGGCTGAACTTTGTCCGTGCTTATAAGATCACCAATTACAATGCCTATTATCTGGCCCTTTACGGCCTGCACAAACCTGATGCCAACCCGGTTTTAAAAGGCATTGTCACTGTATTCTTTGACCTTTATACCATGATGATGGGACTAGTGACCGTGGCGGCTACCGTTGCCCTTTTCTCCGAACTGATGAACGTCCTGCTTGGCATCCCTTCCGTGATCGCCAGTATCTTTGGCGTTCTGCTGTTCGCAGTACTGAGCATCTACGGCGCCGCGTTCCTTCGCAGATTCAACACGCTGATGACCGTATCCCTGATTATGTCACTGGTATCCATCCTGGTGGCTGTGATCAGCATCCGGGGGCCCGTGCTGATGGAGCGCATCGGAAATTTTGACATTGGTATGGATTGGACCGGCACGACTGTGACCACCCATTTTTCCATGTTCTTTTCCTATTGCATGACCTGCTCGTCCTGGGGATCCACTCTTAGCAACTACTCCGACCAGATCCGGGGCAAGAAGGATGCCATTGGCTCCGGCATCACCATCGGCCTGCTGGTTACGCTCCTGTTTGCCATGACCGGCGCCATTGTGCTTCCCTTTATGCCTGAAATCATATCGGGTACGCCCATCCTGCTGATCTGCCGGCAGTACCTGCCTGCCGTGCTTACCGCCATCTATTGGGTGGTTGTGGTACTGGCCGTGGTATCCACTGCCCCCAGCTTTACATACAACTTCTCCAACCGCTGGGCCGCTGTGTGGAAAACTGAAAGGTTCAGCCACAAGGCAAAATTCTTTATTCTGTCCATGGGCTTTTTGCTGACCTGCTGGCTGATATCCAGTGTGGGCCTGGTGGCCATTGTTCAGAAGGGATATGTGATGCTTGGCAACGTGGCCCTGTTCGCCGTGGTGATTCCTCTGCTTATCTCCATTTACCGCGTGTGGAAAAAGGACCGCGCCCATGAGGAAAATGGTTTAAATTCTTAATCTTTTTGTTTCAGGCACGTTGAAGATAAAAAGTTGACCTAAAAAATAACCTGCTGGCCCCTAAGGCCCGGAACAGTAGATCGTATATGTTCCAGGTCCTTCCCGGTTGGCAGGTTATCTTTATGTGTGTGGTCTGCCAATCCCCTGTTTACGTTACGCCAGGGGTTACAAGGGCGGAACATGAGCAGGTATTTTGCCGGTATAGCGGGAAGATCAATGGGTTTAATGCCGGCCGGGAAAAGAAGTATTTTATTAGCATTGCACCGGGAGCATTTTGTGTGGATGATCTGAATTTAGTGGGACCTCTTATAGCCGCGGGAATACCGTTCCTCCCTCTTTCCGCAAAAAAAGTGCCTGCTTCTTCGCTGTATCTGATATAATCAAAATAAGATATTTTACAGATTACCCCGAAAGTTAAAAGGTGGCTGCGTATACTACTGTAAATGGAGGTGGCAGTATGGGGGAGGAGCATGGGATCGTTCGTATGGTGCGGCAGGCAAAAAAGGATTCTAAGGCCGCAGATGAACTGATCGCCGCGTATATGAATTTTATACGGTCTGAGACAGCAAAGTTTAACCACAGCACACCCTCAGGCGGGAGGGATGATGAACTGAGCATTGCTATGTTTGCGTTCTATGAAGCGATCCAGGGGTATGAGAAGGGGAGGGGATCCTTTCTTTCCTATGCTGCCGCAGCGATCCGCAACCGGTTGATCGATTACTACCGGAAGGAGGAGCGCCACAAGGGGATTATTTCCTATGATACCCCCCTGGGGGAGGAGGATGGCCCGGCCCTTTCAGATAAGCTTGCAGATGAGGGGGATGCCATGGATGACTGGACCATAAGGGAGGCTACAAAGGAGGAACTGGAAGAATTTGGCAGGAATCTTTTGGAATACGGTCTGACCCTATCGGATGTGGCTGATAATTGTCCCAAACAGGACCGCACTCTCAGTGCCTGCCATAAGGTGCTTAAGGCGGCAAAGGGACAGCCCCATCTGTTGGACCGCCTGATGAAAAGTAAACGTCTTCCCATGGCTGAACTTGCGGCTGCTTCCGGGGTGCCCAGAAAGACGCTGGAGCGGCACCGGATTTATCTGGTAGCCATACTGCTTGCGTACACCAATGGATATGAGATGATCCGGGGACATCTCTGCCAGATTTCCGGAGGAAAGGAGGAACAGACATGATGTATCTTGTAATGGAATGCCATCCCGCTTATGCCATTGTACTGGACCAGGCCGGGCGTATGATCAAAGTTGCCAATATGGGATATGAAGCAGGGCAGAAGGTGGATCATGTGATCGCCCGGCGCACCCAGACCGTTCCTCTGCGCTTCAGACTGGCGCCTCTTATGATAGCGGCCTGTCTATGCGCGGCTATTCTTGGGGGAGGAACCTATGGAGCCTGCTTTATGACCTATGGAACCGTGGAACTCAGGATCAATCCGGATGTGATGATGTCGGTCAGCTATACGGACCGGGTGGTTGGCCTGGAGGGACTGAATGAGGATGGGATCCGGCTGATCGACCAGGTTTCTTATAAAGGAAAGAATTCAGAGGAAATGACACAGCTCCTGGTTGAGCGGGCTGTGGAAATGGGGTATCTAAAGGACGGAGGCACTGTGTCGGTCAAAGCCCAGGGCAGCGCCGGTTGGAAGGATAAAAGGGAAAACACCATCAGCTCCGGTCTCAGCCATATGCTGGAAGGGCGAATGCACGTGGAGATAAAGATTGGGGCAGCGGAGGAAGAAACCATACCGGAAACACCGGCCAGCCAGGCACCGGCCTCAACCGCGCACCATCCCACGCCATCCGTGCATCCGGTCGCCGCGCCGGTTGCAACGGAGAGCAGCCGTCAGGAGGAGCGGAATAAAAAATGTGATGATGACGGCCTGGATGACGATGACCGTGATGATGACGGCTATAACGATGGGGATGATGACCAAGACGATAGAGATGACGACCGTGATGATGGGGATGATGACCAAGACGATAGGGATGACGACCGTGACGATAGGGATGATGACCAAGACGATAGGGATGACGACCGTGACGATAGGGATGATGACCAAGACGATAGGGATGACGACCGTGACGATAGAGATGATGACCGGGCCGATAGAGACAATGGCCGGGACAATGAACATGAAGAAGACAATGATGATGATTAATTAATTTTCAGGAAGAGCAGCCGTGTACAGCAGCAGGAAGATATTTTACAGAGAAGATTTCAGACTTGTCCGGATTAACAGGGTGAGCGCGTATACGGGCAAAAAGAGAGTCATTGTACGTCAGGCAGTTGCCGGATGGAACAAAGACTCTTTTTTGGTATAAGCCGTCTGCGGATCAAAGCGGGAGAGGAATAAAATGGAGGTTTTGGCGGAATTTCAGCGCCAATTTAATTTTTCCCTAAAAAATATCATAAAAAGTTTCTGCTACCCCGTTTTTACAATTTCGTATCCGTAGTCTATGAATGTAAACAGAAATAAAGATCCGAACAAGGAGGAACGATGACTATGTTAGAGGTGAGATTGAAAAAAGCAGCAGTGTTTATGTGTACCGCCATTTTGGCGGCAGGGACCGTGGGAGCAGGAAATGTGGCAATGGGAGCAACATGGCATAAGGCGCAGACAAACCGGAAGGAGGTAAAAGGCCGTATTCTTGTAAGTGCAGGGCCTGATATATCCATTGCATATGACAGAGATGGAGATGTGCTGGAAATAAAAGGGATCGACCGGGCAGGGAAAGACTTTTTAGACGAGCAGGACGGCTATCTCGGTGAGGATTGCAAGGATGCTGTGAAGCGTCTGGTAAGGCGCCTGGATGAAAAGGGATGGTTTGACAGGGAGACAGCCTCCTCTAAGAACAGTCTGGTGATCAAGGCTGAAAAAGGATCCCGGTATCCGAATGATAATTTTATGAAGGAAATAGAAAAAGGGGTTCGGGATGTGGTGGAAAGCAGGGATATTGATGTGTATGTCAAGGTCGTTGGGCTCCATGCGCTGAATGATAAAGGATATATAGATAGGGAGACGGCTGAGAAGATGGTGCTGGAGCAGCTGGGGCTGACCGCAGGTGATCTGAAGATCAAGGAATATGAGCTGGATGACGGCGTGTATGAAATAGAAGTAGTGATAAACGGTGTGGCATATGAGGTTGATTTAAACGCTGTCACAGGAGAAATTGTGGATATGGACCGTGATGATGATGATGATGGCCGTTATGATGATGAAGATGATGACGACCATGATGATGAAGATGATGACCGTTATGATGACGACCATGATGATGACCATGATGATGAAGATGATGACGACCATGATGATGACGATCACAACGACCGTGATGATGACTGATCCCGCTGTAACGGAGCTCCCGTCTCAACGTATGGCACGATAAATGAAGGATATGATTGGATCAAAAGGTGTTAGCAGCAAGGATAGAGAAGGGGAGAGGCAGATCGATCTGCTTCTCCCCGGTTTTTTACTATCCTTTCCTTTGCCCCGGGTGTATAATGAGAGAAAGGTGTATTCTTGAAGTCTCCCCGTCACCCACCTTTGCGGCCGATTTCCCGCCAGCCGCACACAAATTGATTCAACGTACACATCGTGTACGCCTCATAAATTTACGCACAACTGACAAAAAATCATCTCGCAAATCTGAGTATCAGGAGACTTCGGGAGCACACAAAGAAAATACGGAGGTATAAAGACTATGAGCCCCATCAGAAGAGACCGCACCCAAGCTCCGTCTGCCTTTCAGGAGAAAATTAAAAAATGGCATGAGGAGGAGCAGTACCAGCAGATCATTGATGCAATTGAGGCCCTTCCCCAGACACAGCAGACGCCGGATCTGATCAGCCAGCTGGCCCGTGCCTATAATAATCTTGCATCGCCAGAGGACAGGGATCTGTTTGAAAAGGCGGCAGCACTTCTTAAATCAGTGGAAGATCAATTTGTGCAGGACCATGACTGGAATTTCAGAATGGGTTATGCCCTTTATTACCTGGACCAGGAGTTAAAGGCCAGATCCTACTTTGAGAAAGCACTGGAACTCAGGCCCGGGGATGAGGATACCCAGTCGCTGATCCAACAGTGTAGCAGGAGCCTTACCCTGCCCAATTCCATGAAGCCTTTCAGTGAGAGGACCCGGGAGGGATGGGAGTCATTCCTGGACGGGGAGGCAGGGCTGCGGGCAATGATAGATGACAGGAAGGATGGGGAGGCTGTGGCAGAACGGTGTCATCAGCTGCTTGCCCCTGCGTTTTACCGGCCGTTTTTTGAGATTGGTTTTAATGGGGACAAATATGACCTGATCCTGTCGCCGGATGGCGATAGGAGCCGGCTGTTTAAGCTGGTGTATTTTAAAAACCATGCACCTGAGAAAGTATTTGACCATTGGAATATCCTGATTGGACGGCAGCCTGCCAAGGGGTTTGAACTGAGGATGTATGACAGGACCATTGGGCTTTCCGATGCCCGGGTTTGGGTGGAGAAACTGAAGGACAAGCAGCTGGGTCTTTCCATATACTGTGAAAAGCTGCTTCCCCTTGTGAAAAAGAATGAGAACCAGGCATATGGTTTGATGACCGTGCTGCTGGACCAGGCCATAGGGGAGATTCCTGCCATCCGGTATATCGGATATATGGACTTGTTGGAGGAGCCGGGGCAGGGGGAGGAGTTCTGCCTGGACGAACTGATGGAGTATATAAGCAGGGACAGGGAACTGGTGACGGCTGATGAACTGTGCACATGGTACAGCGCTTATGAGATGACTCCCTCGGGGGAGGAGGACTGGTCTCTGCGGGAGGATGTGTTCGCAGGTGTCACGTCCTGCCTGCCTATTCCCAGAGCCTATTATCAGGGGGATGATGAGATCATGGAGGATTTTCATATGGATGGGGCGGTTCCTGGCTTTTTCTGGTATCCGCTGGATGGAATTGACAGGGATCAGATACTGGACCTTCGGGATGAGATGGAGCAGAAGATATCTGCCAAGGCAGGAGATGCAGTGACGTTTACAGGAGGGGCTACCGGCGTTTCCCTGGGTTATCTGGACTTTATTGCCTGGAATCTGGATCAAGTGCTTCAGGCAGCCCTGGAGGTATTGGGGAATGTCCCGGTCAAAGAGGCATTTTTCCATACATACCGCCGCAATGTGGGCAGTATCTGCCTGAAAAAGGAGGAGACATGAGCATACATGCTGCATTCAGCGCCAAGGCCAGGAAAAAAGAAGGGCTGATCAATGCGGTCAGGAAACAAGCATCGGATCAGGGACTGGAAGTTCAGGAAGGGGAGGAGGGCCTGAACCAGGACAGGGAGGAGGAAACAGGTTCCTTTGTTGGCTTTGTCCTGCTGGCCGGTCCCATGTGGGATCGATCCCAATTCAAGTCAGACATGGAGTCAATGTGGGGAATTGAATGCGTGGAAGAGGAGGACGCGGAGGAAGATGAGGCGGAGGATGACGCCGGAGGCAGCGATCACGCAGAGGACGTGATGCTCTTTAACGTCAGCAATATGCGGGTGATGGCAGCACTGATGGATGTCCCTGTTCCGGATAAGGAAGCGGAGATACATGCGGCCAACAACTATATGTGGCCGGAGGCAGTGGAGATTGTCAAAACACACCAGGCCCAGCTGATCGTTGCGATTATGGGGAAAGACGCCCCGGTACTGGAGCGGGGAAAGCTGTTTGTCAAGGTGCTTGCGGCCCTGTGCCGGCAGAAGAATGTGCTGGGCATCTATACCAGCGGCACTGTATTCCAGCCTCAATTCTATCTGGACGCATCGGAGATGCTCAGGGACGGAGGGCTTCCCATCCTTAACTGGATCTATTTCGGGCTGTACCAGACGGAGAAGGGATGGAACACATATACCTACGGTATGAAATCCTTTGGAAAAGATGAGATGGAAATTCTGGAGGCCGGGGCGGATCCCCGGGAACTGCGGGATTTCCTGCTGAATCTGGCCTGTTATGTGCTGGATGAGGATGTGGTCCTCCGGGACGGGGAGACCATTGGTTTTTCCGCCCAACAGAAACTTCCCATTGTCCGCAGCAAGGGCGTATCACTGGATGGCGATACGTTAAAGATCGCCTATCCAACCCCATGAAAAAACTCCTTTTATGCAGGCCGAACAACACTGCGTAAAAGGAGTTTTCTGCCGGTTTACTGCTCTTTCGGCATTTTTACTGTTCTTCCAGCATTTTTATGTCCATATCCTTGGGAAGCACAAGGCTTAAGAACACGGACACCACGAACACGACAGCTACCACGTTGGCTGAGAAGACAGACTGGACAAGCTCCGGGAAAATGTCCCAGATGCCGATCTCACTGGCGGTTGTGAACCCAATACCCACTGCCAGTGACAGGGAGACAATGGTGATGTTCCTCTGGGAAAATCCGGATTTTGCAATCATCTGGACACCGGATGTGAGGATGGATCCAAACATCATGATGGTACATCCGCCCAGCACTGCCTGAGGAAGGGAGGCAAAAAAGTTGCCCACGGGCGGAAGCAGGCCGGCCAGGATCATACAGGCCGCACCGGTCATGATGGTGAAGCGGTTCACCACCTTTGTCATGGCGATCAGGCCCACATTCTGTGAAAAGGATGTGACCGGAGGACATCCGAACAGGGTGGATACTGCGGAACAGTACCCGTCACAGGCCAGGGAGCCGGAGATCTCCTTGCCTGTGATCTCGCGGTTTAAGCCGCCTGATACGAGAGCCGAGGTGTCCCCGATGGTCTCAGCTGCCGACACCAGGAAAATAATACAGGCGGATATGATGGCGCCTGCATGGAACTCAGGCATAAAGGGGAGTATGGTTGGGAAAGCAATGATCCCGCCGGACATGATCAGGCTTAAGTCCACCTTTCCGAGGAAAATGGCGATCACATATCCCACGATCAGCCCTGCCAGGACGGAGAGCTGCTTTAAATACCCCTTTGCAAGAATATTCCATAAAAGACAGGTGAGCAGTGTGACGGTGCCTAACATCAGGTTTTCGGCAGAGCCGAAATCATCTGCATAGCCGCCGCCAAATGACCTGGCGCCCACGGTAAAAAGAGAAAATCCAATGGCTGTTACAACAGAAGCAGCAACAACAGGAGTGATGATCTTGCGCCAGTATTTTGCCAGAAGACCCAGTGTACCTTCAAAGAGGCCGCCTATGAGTACGGCGCCCACAACGGAAGGATATCCGTAATTGGCTGCAATGGTGCTCAACACAGTTACAAAGGTAAAGCTGACACCCATGACCACGGGAAGCTTGGAGCCGATCCGCCAGATGGGATAAAGCTGGACCAGGGTTGCGATACCTGCAACGAACATGGCGTTCTGGAGCAGGAGAGCGGTCTGGGCCTGGCTTAAGGCCGGCTGTGCTGCTCCGCATATGATGGTGATAGGCGCAAGGTTGGAAACGAACATGGCCAATATGTGCTGAAGCCCAAAGGGAATGGCCTTGCCAAGAGGCACCCGGCCCTCCAGTTTATAGATATTGTTGATGCTGCAATTTGCACTGTTGTTCATGATTTTGTTACCCCCTGTTTTTGTTAGGAATTTGTTTTATGGCTGATCTGATATACCTCTTCCACGATTCTCTCCATTGCATTAAGGATATTTTCATATCCCGTACATCTGCACAAATGCCCGGAAATCAATTTCTTTAATTCTTCCCTGTTATATTTTTTGCCTGTTCCCACGATCTCAACCGCGCTCATGATCAGGCCCGGCGTACAGAATCCGCACTGTACCGCGGCTTCCTCGATAAATGCCTTCTGGATAGGAGATAGTTCCCCGTTTGGCCCCTTTAATCCTTCCACTGTCATGACGCTTTTTCCTTCTGCCCACAGAGTCATATAGATACAGCTGTCAATGGCTTCCCCGTTGACCAGCACGGTACAGGCGCCGCATTCCCCGACTTCGCAGCCCTTTTTTACAGATGTGAGCCCCATGCGCTGGCGCAGGGTATCCAGCAGGGATTCACGCTCATCCACTGCCAGCTCCACATCCTTTCCATTTACTTTCATATGCACAATCTTAAGCATTGACCTTACCTCCTGCAATTTTTATAGCTTCCACCAGGGCGCGTTTTGACAGCTCCTCAATGAGCTGAAGCCTGAATTCCTTGGAAGCCCTCCATGAGGAACGTGGGTTTACCTCAGTGAGCGCATCTCTTCCAAATTCAAGGATTGCCTCGCTGTCAGTGACCTCACAGCCCTTTAGGGCTTCCTCGGCTTTCCTGCATCGCAGGGGCGTAGGGCCGGCTACGCCGTAACCCAGCCTCACATCCTCGATCCGTTTCTTATCCTCTGAAAGCTTTACCCTGACCGCACAGCCCAGGGTGGCGATCTCCATGGCCTTGCGCTTTCCGTATTTCATATAATGGCCGGTCCATCCCACATAGCTTTCAGGATGGATCAGAAAGCAGGTACAGACCTCGCACCGGTCGCGGACCGTTCTGCCCGGGCCTGTATAAAACTCACACACAGGCACGATCCTCCGGCCATCAGGGCCTTCCAGCACCACATCCGCTTCCAGGGTCCACATGGTGGAAGCAGAGTCGGCAGAGGTTGCTCCGTTGCAGATATTTCCCCCAATAGTTCCCGTGTTGCGGATCTGGGGACCGCCTACCATGTCCACGGCTTCCCCAAGCATGGGAATGTATCTCTGGATCAGGGGGTCATTGGTGATATGGGAAAATGAAGTGCCTGCCCCGATCCACAGATCGCCGTTCTCCAACAGCTTCACGCCCTTTAGTTCCTCTATATTATGGATGGATACCACGGACCGTCCCGCGTCCTTGCCTTCCCTTACGCGTATCAGCACATCGGTGCCCCCGCTGATGATTTCCGCATCAGGATCCTTCACAAGGGCATTGATGGCATCTTCCACACTCTTTGCCTCATAAAATGATTTAATGTCAAACATAGCTTTCTCCTTATATCAGACCTTTTTCTTTGAATTTCTCGATCAGCCTCTGGGCTGTCATGGGGTTTACATCCATGTGCACACCGGTTGCATTTAAGATCGCGTTCCGGATGGCGGGGGCCACCGGGATCGCGGGGGGTTCACCCAGGGATTTATTTCCGTAAGGTCCGGTGGGGTCTTCCAGCTGGATGAACTCCACGTTCAGGTCAGGTGTGTCCATGGCTGTGGGGATCTTATAATCCAGCAGGTTGTTGTTTAATGGTTTTCCGGTCTTTTCATCCACCAGAAGTTCTTCGGAAAGTCCGTACCCAAGCCCCATGCTCATGCCGCCGTGGACCTGTGCCCGGGCTGTCTGCGGGTTGATCAGAACGCCTGAATCATGGACATTGATGATATCCGTGACCGTCACAAGGCCCAGGGGGATATCCACCTCTATTTCCACAAAACAGCAGCCCGAGGAAAATGTATTCTGCTTGCACTGGTTTGTGACCTCTGCGGTGATATGTACGGAACGCTCCAGGGAATAAAATGCAGTGTCAGCCACCACGCCCACGTCAAAGAGCTCCGGCGCGCCGCCGCATACCACTACCTTACTGTTTACGATATCCAGCATATCCTCAGTGACTTCCTCGTCCTTATGAAGACCCAGCGCTTCCCTGAGCCGGCATCCGGCATCCTTTACGATCTGCGCGTACACGGTCTTTGACAGGTCGGTGATGTCGTGGTTCAGCATGTAAGCTGCATAGTCAAGGATCTTGTGCCTGAACTCCTCGGCGCATTTCTTTAATGCCATGCCGGACACATAGGTCTGGCGGGATGCGTAGGCGCCGGTGTCAAAGGGAGTGGTATCCGTATCCTGGGTGGATACAATGTATACCTGATCATAGGAGATGCCCGTGGTTTCAGATGCCATCTGTGTGAACACGGTATCGGCTCCCTGGCCGATCTCCGTGGCCCCCATGCACAGCTGGATGGAACCGTCCTGGTTTAATACCATACGTGCGGAAGCCGTTTCCAGGGAAATGGGGTGTACGCCTGTCTTATAACAGAAGATCGCCATGCCCACGCCCTTGCGGACCGGACCGGTCTGATTCCTGTACGCGTTCCATTTCTCATCCCAGCGGATATGCTTTCTTCCCGCCTCGATACATTTCTTCAAACCGTAGGAGTGGAAGGTGATACCGTTAGCCGGATCCACAAACCCATCCTCCATGCAGTTTTTTATCCTGAATTCACAGGGATCCATGCCGATGGCCCAGGCCATGTCATCCGCCAGACATTCCGCAAACCACGCTGCCTGCGGGATCCCGTAACCTCTCATGGCTCCCGCGGTGGGAGAGGAGGTATATACAGTGGAACAGTCGATCTCAGCTCCCAGCTCATCTCTGTACAGGTCCTTAAACACATTGCCGCAGTTGGCGCAGATCGCATGGCCATGGGAGGCATATCCTCCGTTGTTGGCATAGGCGTCCAGCTGTCTTGCCAGAACACGCCCTTCTTTTGTCAGGACCGCTTTGCACAGTCCCTTGATGGCGTGGCGGGTGCGGGTTCCGGAAATGGTCTCCTCACGGCTGATCTCCAGCCTCACCGGCCTGCCGCCCACGGAAAGTGAGAGGAACGCGTTCAGGGGTTCATAGAGCACATCCTGCTTGTTTCCAAATCCGCCGCCAATGTATGGCTTGATGATGCGCACTCTGCCGATGGGAACGCCCAGGGCCTGCGCCGTACAACGCCTGACAATGTGGGGGATCTGGGTGGAGGCTACAACGGTGATCTTGCCGTTGGTATCCACATAAGCCCAAGAGACAGGAAGCTCAATATGGCAGTGGGAAATACGGGGAGTGTCATACTCTGTCTCTATGGCAACGATCTGTTCCTGTCCGTAGGTTTCCTCCGCCTTTTTAAGCCCTTCCTTATATGTAAAGCCGCTGGCTCCCATGGTCATGTGGGAGTGGACGATCACATTGTCCTTTCTGAGATCAGGGTGCAGCGGGGGGGCTCCCTCAGCCATGGCTGCTTCTACGGTGACAATGGGCTCGTACTCCTCGTACTCCACCTTGACCAGACGCGCCGCCTGGGAAGCGGCAACCTCGTTTTCAGCCACAATGGCCGCAATATCATCCCCATACAGCCTGATGCGTTCATTTAAGAGCTTGCGGTCACAGATATCCTGATGTTTGGTCTCCACGCTCCATGGATGGCCAGCGGTGGGAAACTGGCAGTCAGGCACATCAAAACAGGTGACGATCTTAACAACTCCCGGCACTTTGTAAGCCTTGGTCAGATCAAAACTTTTAACCCGGCCATTGGCGATGGTAGAGTGCACGACCCTTCCGTGAAGAATGTCCCGGGGCTCCAGATCCGCCGTGTATTTGGCCTCTCCGGTCACCTTTCCGTAAGCATCAACACGTTTCATTTGCTGCCCTACAATATTCATTTTTAGATTTCCTCCTCGCATTGTATTTTGCCAATAGATATATCCTTAGTGAATAAAGGGATATGGATTCTTAACACAAATAGAAAAAAAGAGCTGACTACATAAGATATGTAGTCAACTCTTTTCGGTAGTTGGTAGAGACTCTGGGCCAATCCCCAGGATATACATAATGGCAAAAGATTTATTAAATTGTTATCATGGTATATATTATAATACCTAAAAAATTTTTAGTCTATAGGAAAAATCCTAAAAATTATTTAACATCTATTATGCATAATTGACAAAAATATATGGGCATAAATCGTATACTTTTGCCAAAAACTTGACATCATGGAAACAAGGAATATAATATAAAATAGAAATCAATTTCAAATTCAGAGGTGGATAATGGGAGAGAGAGGCAGATACAGGACAAAGCAGCAGATCACGATCTTAGATGTCTTAAAACAGCAGAAGTCATGGTTCCTTACCGTGGACCAGTTGATGGACCTCCTGCGGCAGGAAGGGGTACAGGTGGGGCAGACCACCGTATACCGGGCCCTGGAGCGTTTGGCTGAGGACGGGAAGGTGATGAAGCTTCCCATGGAGGATGGATCCAAGATACGGTACTGTTACGCCGGTGATGAAGAGTTGAGAAAACCGGGAAAGCTGGTGTGTTTAGGGTGCGGCCGGTTTATTCCACTGGAATGTTCTAAACTGGATGATTTTATGGAACATATCTGCAGGGAACACGGGTTTGAGCCGGATATACGCCGCTCGGTCCTGTTTGGCTATTGTGAGGGATGCAGGAGAACCGACCTGTGTAAAAGGGATTGACAGGATAAAAAAACTGTTATAATATGAAAATGATTTTAATTTCCAAATTAGAACCGGGAAAGGAGGAGAGAAAATGGCTCAGTTCAGAAAAAACAAACAGATTTATGCATTGCTCACAGCAATCCTTCTGACTGCAGTGCTGTTTCTCTCCGTTTTCTTTATTGCCACACATGCAAAACACCAGTGTACCGGTGAGGGATGTTATATCTGCGCAGAGATGGAAGCCTGCGCATCCACACTGCGTCTGCTGTCGGAAGCCGCAGGCGGGGGAACTGCTGTTATTTTTGCAAATATTGTGGTACAAAAATTCTTGATTTCTTATAGGACCGGACTTTATCTGCGCCCGGTTTCTTTGGTCAGCTTAAAAATCCGTTTAGATAATTGAATGTATTTGGCACCAGGACAGGATTCCATGACTTAATACCTCCCGGGAACCGGTCTGCCCCCATGGGGACGGACCATCAGGTGTCTGAGAGGGAATGGGGACAGGAGGCTGTCTTGTTTTTGTGCACCCATTTTTAGTCTGTCCCTGGGGCAGAGATAAAGTTCATTTTATCATATATTCAAATACAGTTGGGAGAATCAAATCATGAAGAAAATGAGAAATCGGATAATGGGCCCGCTGGCTGTGCCGGCTCTGGCCCTGGTACTCATGCTGTCCGGCTGTGCCGGTTTGGCCGCCGCTTCAGACAAACAGGCAGAACCAACCGCCGAAACAAAGGCACAGGAGGAGAACGGGAAGAAAATAAAGGTGATGGCAAGTTTTTACCCCATGTATGATTTTGCGGCAAAAATTGGCGGTGAACGGGCGGAGGTCACCAATATGGTTCCGGCCGGTACGGAACCCCATGACTGGGAACCGGCGGTCAGCGACATTAAAAACCTGGAGGAAGCGGACCTGTTTATTTACAGCGGGGCGGGAATGGAGCACTGGGCTGAGGATGTGCTTGCAGGCCTGGAAAATAAAAAGCTGATCTCAGTGGAAGCATCCAAAGATATTGTTCTTAGAGAGGGGCATGAGAGGGGGACATATGATCCCCATGTGTGGCTCAACCCCATGAATGCCAAAGTAGAGATGGAACACATCAGGGATGCGTTCATAGAGGCGGACCCGGAGCATCAGGAAACCTACAAGGCAAACTATGAGACTTATGCCGCCGGACTGGATGAACTGGACCTGAAGTTCAGGGAGAACCTGTCCGGACTGGAAAACAAGGATATTGTGGTATCCCATGAGGCATTTGGCTACCTATGCGATGCCTACGGTTTAAACCAGGTGGGAGTTGAAGGCCTGTCCCCGGATTCCGAGCCAAATCCGTCCAGGATGGCACAGGTGATTGATTTTATAAAAGAGAGGGGCGTGAGATCCATTTTCTTTGAGGAACTGGCAAGCCCCAAGGTCGCTGAAGCCATTGCAAAGGAAACAGGCGTTTCTGTACGGGTTTTAAATCCCCTGGAAGGTCTCAGCGATGAGGAACTGAAAGCAGGAGCGGATTATTTTTCCGTGATGGAGGATAATCTGGAGCAGCTAAAGGCAGCATGGGAGTAAACGACAGGTCAGGCAACAGGTAATATAACAGGTAATGTAACAGAAAAAGAAACAGGATAAAGGAGTAAGAACATGGATGCCATGACAGTCAGGGGGCTCAGCTTCTCTTATGGAAGCGTCCGGGTGTTGCATGAGATAAATATTGCCATTCCACAGGGAAGGTTTGCGGTACTGCTGGGCCGGAACGGGGCTG
The DNA here is from genome assembly GCF_000954015.1 of Clostridium sp. FS41. NCBI lineage: Bacteria > Bacillati > Bacillota > Clostridia > Eubacteriales > Clostridiaceae > Clostridium > Clostridium sp. FS41. The sequence goes on along the minus strand of NZ_JYHN01000046.1, from coordinate 13,459 downwards.
GAAAAAGCACGCTTTTGAAGCTGGCTCTGGGAGAACTATTTCCGGACAGCGCCCAGGGGCGGATAGAGATCCTGGGGCAGGATGTAAGGCAGTTTCACAACTGGCGGGAAGTGAGCTATGTTCCCCAGGGCGGCATGGCGTCCTATTACAGATTTCCCGTTTCCGTAAATGAGATCGTCCAGGCCAACCTGTACTCTCAGATCGGAAGATTCCGGTTTGCAGGAAAAAAGGAAAAAGAAAAGGTGCGCCAGGCCCTGGCACAGATTGGAATGGAAGAGTACGGAAAAGAGCTGATCGGACGGCTGTCCGGGGGCCAGAGACAGAAGGTCCTTTTGGCAAGGGCTCTGGTAAACCGGCCGCGCTTGCTGATATTAGATGAACCGACATCCGGTATGGATGAGAAAAGCACAGCTGACTTTTACCAGCTGTTGAGAAAGATCAACAGGGAAGAGCAGGCGGCGGTCCTGATGGTCACCCATGACCGGAAAGGGATCCTGCCGTATGCGGATGATCTGTGGCTCTTGGAGGATGGACGGGTCAAACGTATGGAGGAAGGCCGGGAGGAAAACAAAGATGGAAATATTTAATTATGCGTTTATGCACAGGGCCTTTATGGTTGGGATCTTATTGGCCGCGGTGATCCCCTGTATTGGGATCGTGATCGTATGCAAGCGCCTGTCCATGATAGGAGATGCCTTATCCCACTGTTCTCTTGCAGGGGTGGCTGCAGGGCTGATCCTGGGAGTGAATCCCGTGGTGGCTGCCGCTGCCGCCTGTGTGATCGCTGCCTTTGGCATAGAGGCGGTCCGCAGAAAGCTGCCGGTATTTTCAGAAATGTCCATTGCCGTCATTATGTCCGCAGGGATTGGCCTGGCAGGCGTATTATCTGGATTTGTAAAAAATGCCGCTAATTTTAACAGCTTTCTGTTTGGCAGCATTGTGGCGGTCGGCGATGGGGAGTTATACCTGGTGATGGGAGTCAGCGCTGCGGTCCTGCTGGTGTTTTTGCTTTTTTACAAGGAATTATTCTATGTTTCCCTGGATGAGCAGGGGGCCAGACTGGCAGGAGTGCCTGTGAAGACCGTGAATTTCCTGTTTACGATCCTCACTGCACTGACCATTTCCGTTGCTACCAGAACCGTGGGTGCCCTCATTGTTTCCTCCATGATGGTGGTGCCCGTGGCATGTGCCATGGAATTGGGGAGAAACTACCGCCAGACACTTTTGTGCGCTGTTGTACTGAATGTTGTTTTTATGGTAATAGGGCTGTTTGCCGCGTATTATCTGGGGTTAAAACCGGGAAGCGCCATTGTGCTGGTGGGAGTGGTCTGCCTGGTCCTGGTGCTGTCCGTAAAACGTCTTCTGAGAAAAAGTTGCAGCTAAAGGAAAGCATGTTCAAATATGCCCCAGGGCGGAAGAATGGAGTTTATATGACTGATATCTATATTATATCCGGGTTTTTGGGATCCGGAAAGACAACGCTGATTAAGACCATGGTCCGTTCCGTATTCAGGAACAAGGCGGTTATGGTGATTGAAAATGACTTTGGGGAAACAGGGATCGATGCCGGGCTCCTTCGGGAATATGACCTGAATGTGACCAGTTTAAGTGCAGGCTGTATCTGCTGCAGCCTTACAGGAGACTTTGCGGCGGCCCTGAATGGGATCTTAAAAGATTACTCGCCGGATGTGATCCTGGTGGAGCCCTCGGGCGTGGGCAGACTCTCTGACATACTTAAGATCTGCTTCCGGCAGGAGGACAAAGGCAGGCTTCACATTCGGAAAACAATCACGGTGGTGGATATCCGGACCTTTGATAAATATCTTAGAAACTACGGTGAATTTTTTGAAGATCAGATCATCTACGCAGACCTGGTCCTTCTGAGCCATCAGGAGGAGTGTCCGGATCGGATCAGAGCCATAGAGGAGAAAATACAAAGGATCAGCCCCGGGATCAGGATAGAAGCGGATTTCTGGGATTCCATCCCCTTGTCCGTGTTCCGGTTCGGTCCGCGAAACAGTAATGTGATCAAGATGGAGATGGAGGAGGCCGTGGCAATAAGGCCCGTGCGTATCCGGCGGAATGCGTGCGGGGAGGGTGGGCAGAAAATGAACTTTGTCCGCCGCTATTTTGCCAGGGATGTTTTTTCCTCCGTCACACTAAGGTGGGAGCCGCCCCTTACTGAGGAGCAGCTGGGGAAAAAGGTACTCCATGTGGTGAAGCATGCGGACGGTGAGATCCTGCGGGGGAAGGGGATCGTGCCTGGGGAGAACAGCGGTCTGGTCTTTCATTTTATTCCGGGAAGCCTGAGCATTGAACCCACAAGTGCGGCCGGAAACCAGATATGCTTTATCGGCACAGGACTGGACGAACGGCAGATACGGACATTATTCAGCGAGGAGGAAAAGGATGGGGATACCTGTATGGGTCATAACCGGTCTGCTGGATTCGGGAAAGACAACACTGATCAATCAGCTGATTGAACGGGAATTGGATGGGCTGGATCTTCTGGTGATCCAGTTTGAATCAGGAGAAGTAACATGCGCCCCGCAGCTGACCGGAAGCAGGTCGCATACACGGGGAAAACAGGCCGGCCGAGTGGAAAAATTGGTTTTTTCAAAAGGCCGGCTGGAGCAAAGCCCCTTTTTTATCGTTAACTCCATACGGAACTGTCTGAAACAGCGCGGTCCCGGCCAGGGGCCTGATCTGATCCTTATGGAGTGGAACGGTATGGAACATTTTCATAAACTGGAAGAAATGTTCCTGCAGTTTACTGCCAAAACAGCCATACATATCAAGAAAGTGGTCTACGTGACACAGGAAAGCGGTCTTACAACTGGAATTCCAAATGCGGGTGCGGCTGCATTTTCACAGATAGGGGCAAGCGACTGTGCCTTTATCAGCCGCAGGGGACGCCGCCATATGGGGAGGATGACCGGCATCCTGTCCGGCTGTAATCCCGGCATAAAGGTATTCCACCAAAGAAAATGGGACAGTTTTGTCTCGGAAATGTTCAGATCCCCCATTCCACCATGCTTCTGGTTTTTGACCGCAGCGGCTGCCGCAGGAATCTATGGAGGGATATGTTCCGGGCTGAATGGACTGGATTTTCCGGCGGGACGGTTTGTAAGCACATTTCTTGGAGTGTTTTTGCAGGCAGCCCCTTTTCTTGCCCTGGGCGCCCTTCTCTCATCCCTGATCCAGGTATATGTGCAGCCATCATGGATACGGAGAACGTTCCCGAAAACAGTTCTGGCCGGCCAGCTTTTTGCAGTGGCTGCCGGATTCTGCCTTCCGGTCTGCGACTGCGCATCCATACCTGTTTTTAAGGGTCTGGTAAAAAAGGGGGTTCCCCTGCCTGCTGCGGTTACATTTATGCTGGTATCCCCTGTCATCAATCCGGTGGTGATCCTGTCCACCTGGTATGCGTTTAACGGGAATTACCGGATCGTTGCGGCCAGGTGCGTCCTGGGGATCGTATGTGCCGTACTCTGCGGACTGACCTTTCTGATCAGGACGCCAGGGGACTGTCTGTGTGAAGATCCCGTGCCTGTACAGGCGGGCTGCGTGGATTACCGCATACCTGCATGGAAGGGAACAGGGCAGTCACGCCTCGGACTGGTGATCCGGCATGGGCAGAATGAATTTTTTTCAGTGGGTAAGTTCCTTCTCATAGGGATTTTTGTATCCTCACTGTTTCAGAAGATGGTCCCAGGAGGACTGCGGGCAGGGGAAGGGACGGATCCATGGATCGCCCTTCTTTTGATGATGGGAATGGCTTTTGTACTTTCCCTCTGTTCCTCCTCCGATGCGGTGGTGGCCGGGAGCATGGCCGGAAATCTGCCCATGGGAGCAATCCTTGGATTTTTAGTATTTGGCCCGATGATGGATATAAAAAATGCCGCCATGCTGCGGTCCGGCTGCCGGCCCGGATTTGTGGTGCGGCTGCTTTTCACCACATTCCTTGTGTGCTTTCTGGTGACGGCCCTGTTTATGGCGTGCCAAAAGGGAGGAGTGCCCATATGGATTTGAGAGGAAAAGGGCTTGACCTCCAGGCATTGGCGGAATGTGTCTGCTGCCTGCTCCTTGGCATCCTGCTGTTTTGCCTCACCTATTCGGGCAGGTATTTAAACTATGTGACACCTAAGATGAAGCCTTACCTTTACGGTTTTTCTCTTCTGCTGTTTCTGTGGGCAGGTATGCAGGCCAGATATTTACCCACACCCCGGTACCGGATCAGCCTGTCACGTTCTTTTGTAATGCTCATTCCCATCCTGATGCTGGCGATGCCTTTGCCTGCTTCTGAGGGGAGAGGCATTGCCCAAGATTATGGCAGTTCCGGCATTTCCAAAGTGCTTTCAGGCAATGAAAACGGGAACAAAAGTGAGAATGAAAGAGAAGACAATGGTGAGGATGAAAGGCCATGGTATGATCTGAAGGGACTGGATAAAGAAACAAAGACCATAACCATTGGGGATGAGGATTATTATACATGGATCTATGAACTGGGCAGTTTCTATGAAACCTATATTGGATACACTGTTGTGATGAAAGGGTTTGTTTACCGGGCTCCGGATATGGATGAAAAATGCGGTTTTGCCCTGGTCCGCCTTTCCATGTGGTGCTGCTCAGCTGACTTAAGTCCCCTGGGATTTCTGGTGGACTGCAATGGAGACCTGGACCTTCAGGATGGGGATTGGGTGGTTGTAAGGGGAATATTGGGAGTTACAGAAGACGGCGGCTCCCTGTTACTAAAGGCTCAGAGTATTGAGGCGGCTGAGAAACCGCAGGAGGAATATGTATATCCTTATTTTTAATCAGGTCATTGACGAAAAAGACATAATATTTGAAAAGAATGACATATTAAATATATCGTAACTGTTCAGGACATCCATTGTGAAAATGGGTGCAATCTATCACTCTAAGCTCAGATCAAGGATCATTCATATGGAGGAAACTATGCCTGTAACACAGAAACAAAAAGGAATCATATATATGATACTGTCGGCTCTATCCTTTGCAGCCATGCAGGTAGTGGTGCGCCTGACCAGGGAGATTCCCACCATGGAACAGATCTTTATGCGCAATCTGTTTATCCTGATTGCCGCATGTTATATGATCCATCGCAATGGGGGATCCTATTTTGGGGAACGGAAATATCAGGTGGGTCTGTTTGGACGTTCCGTTTCCGGTTTCCTCGGCCTTGTCACCCTGTTTTATGCGTCCAGCCATGCGGCGCAGGGGGATGTGACCATACTGAACAAGCTGTCGCCCATTTTTGTGACCCTTCTGGCAGTGGTCTTTATGAAAGAAAAGATGCTGCCCATACAGGTGCCCGCCCTGGCCCTGTCTGTTCTTGGGGCGAGTATTGTGTTCCGGCCCAGTTTCCAGTCAAATCCCCTGCCCCTTGTAATGGCGCTTTTGTCAGCCCTCACATCGGGGATCGCCTATACGCTGCTGGGATATCTGAAGGATAAAGTGGACGCTATGACGATCATCATGCACTTTTCCACCTTCAGCGTAGTGGGCTCCCTGCCGTTTATGATCGGTAATTTTGTAGTGCCCAGCCTGTCACAGCTCCTGTTTCTGATCCTGATCGGAGTGTTCGGTTCCCTGGGACAGGCGTTTATTACCTATGCGTACCGGTATGCTCCGGCTTCCGAGATCAGCATCTATAATTACTCCGGGATCCTGTTCAGTCTCCTCTTTGGACTCATTGTTTTAGGGGAGCCGGTCAAATTCACATCAATGATAGGGGGTGCATTGATAGCAGCCGCATCACTGATGGTTTTCGTTTACAGCAGCAGGATCGGTAAAAAAATATAATTGCCCTATAAAGAAAGCCATGCTATAATGTCGTTGATGGTGTGGTGACATAACACCTTGGCATTTTCCAGTGTCTGAATAAAAGGAAAGATAGGGAGAGAGGGGTAGTAAATGATAACTGAAGAAAATAATTCGTATGTTCCAAAATATGTTCAGATACAGAATTATATCCTGCAGAAGATTCAGGATGGTGTGTTTACCGTAGGGGACAGGATTCCATCGGAAGCAGAACTTTCCAGACAGTTCGATGTGAGCCGGATCACGGTGAACGCGGCCATCAAGGAACTGGCAAGCAGCAGGGTGGTGGAACGGATTCAGGGAAAAGGAACCTTTGTCCTGTCACCTGAAAAGGGCGCGGGCAGGCAGTCCATTGCTTTTGCCAGCGGTATAAAGATCGCTCCCTTTGAGTATTTTTCCAACAAGCCGCACAAACTGATTGAGCATGGGATCATACAGGCAGGTCCGGTGCTGTGCGCAAAACTGAATCTGGAGCAGGATTCCTATGTGTATAAAGTCGTACGCTGTGTCTGCGTGGACGGTCAGACCAATGAACTGGATTACAGTTATATACCGCTTTCTGTATGCAGCAATCATACCTTTGACTGCGAGGCCCTTGAGAAGATCTTTCTGCACGATTATGTCTGTAAATATTTCCAGGATAAGCCAACCCACCTTAAGATATTCATTAATACACAGATCACGGAAGATATGGATATCACATCTTTGAACATAGAAGACCAGGGAAATGTACTTACTTGGGATACCTTTGTATATAAGGAAGAGAAGGTTCTGGCCATTACCACCACGGTATGCGCATCACAGACCAATAAACCGTTTATTGCACTGGAGTTTTAAATTTTGATTTAATCATTTTAGCTGAAAAGGCAGGGGCCAGACAGGTACCTGCCGTTTTTCTGTCCTTTACACGTGGTTTGGGCATTTTTCTGTTCTATATAGGAAAATTTCAAGAATTATATTGACTACTCAAATATTTCCTAGTATTATAGTTATAAGTAAATAGCAAGCATAAAAAGATACTTATAAGAATAACTAATATTAATTATCCTCTGTGGTAATGAATTTGGAAAAGGAGATTGAACAATGGCAAAAGTAGGAATTGTAATGGGAAGCGACTCTGATATGCCGGTTATGGCAAAGGCGGCGGAGATCCTTGACAAGCTGGGGATCGATTATGAGATGACGATCATTTCCGCTCACAGGGAACCGGACATTTTCTTTGACTGGGCAAAGGCAGCTGAGGAAAAGGGCTTTAAGGTGATCATTGCCGGTGCGGGCAAGGCTGCCCATCTTCCGGGTATGTGTGCTGCTATTTTCCCCATGCCGGTGATCGGTATTCCCATGAAGACCTCTGATCTGGGCGGCGTGGATTCCCTGTATTCCATTGTTCAGATGCCAAGCGGTATCCCGGTGGCAACCGTGGCAATCAACGGCGGAGCCAATGCAGGCATTCTTGCTGCCAAGATCCTGGCAACCTCAGATGGGGCTTTGCTTGGCAGACTGAAGGAGTATTCAGAGGGCCTGAAAAATGATGTTGTAACAAAATCTGAGAAACTGGAGTCCATTGGCTACAAGGAATATCTGGCACAGATGAAATAAGGGTCCGGGAGTTGGGACCAGGTCTAAATAATGCGGAGGATGATAATACAATGATGGATTACAAGAAGGCCGGAGTTGATATTGAGGCGGGATATAAGTCGGTTGAACTGATGAAGGAATATGTAAAAGGAACCATGCGCCCTGAAGTGTTAGGGGGAATCGGCGGATTTTCAGGAGCATTTTCCATGGCCGCCTTTAAGGGGATGGAGGAGCCAACCCTGCTTTCAGGCACGGACGGTGTGGGCACCAAGCTGAAGCTGGCATTTCTCATGGACAAGCATGACACAGTGGGGATTGACTGTGTGGCCATGTGCGTCAATGATGTTGCATGCGCAGGCGGTGAGCCGCTGTTTTTCCTGGATTATATTGCCTGCGGCAAAAATGTTCCGGAAAAGATCGCAACCATTGTAAAAGGCGTGGCGGACGGATGTAACCAGTCCGGATCAGCCCTTATTGGCGGTGAGACCGCAGAGATGCCCGGATTTTATCCCGAGGACGAGTACGACCTGGCCGGTTTTGCGGTGGGTATTGTAGATAAGAAGGATCTGATAACAGGTGAGAACCTGGCGTCAGGGGATGTACTGATCGGTATGGCATCCTCCGGTGTGCACTCCAACGGTTTCTCACTGGTTCGCAAAGTATTTGAAAAGGAAATGACATCCCAGGGGCTGAACACCTATTATGAGGAACTGGGAACCACCCTTGGCGAGGCCCTGATCGCTCCCACCAAGATCTATGTGAAGGCGCTGCGAAGCGTCAAGGATGCGGGTGTGACCATCAAGGCGTGCAGCCATATCACGGGCGGCGGTTTCTATGAGAATGTCCCGCGTATGTTGAAGGACGGGGTCCGGGCAGTGATCAAAAAGGACAGCTACCCCATTCCTCCCATCTTCGGCCTGCTGGCAAAGAAGGGACAGATTGAAGAAAAGATGATGTACAATACCTATAATATGGGACTGGGAATGATCCTGGCCGTGCATCCCGATGACGTGGATAAGACCATGGAAGCCATCAGGGCGGCCGGCGAGGCGCCCTATGTGGTAGGTTCCGTTGAGAGCGGAGAGAAGGGCGTGGCCTTATGCTGAATGTGGGTGTGATGGTGTCGGGCGGCGGCACCAATCTTCAGGCAATACTGGATGCAGTGGACAACGGAGCCATTACCAATGCGCAGATCCGGGTGGTGATCAGCAACAATCCCGGCGCCTACGCTCTGGAACGGGCAAAGAACCATGGCATTGAGGCCGTGTGCATTTCCCCAAAGAGCTATGAGACAAGGGATGGGTTCAACGAAGCATTTCTCGCAAAGGTGGATGAATACGATCTGGACCTGATCGTTCTGGCCGGTTTCTTGGTAGCGATCCCGGAAGCCATGACAAGGAAGTACGAGGGAAAGATCATCAACATCCATCCGTCCCTGATCCCTTCCTTTTGCGGAAAAGGGTATTACGGCCTGAAGGTTCACGAGGCGGCTTTAAAGCGCGGCGTGAAGGTGACCGGGGCCACGGTGCATTTTGTGGACAGCGGTATGGATACCGGCCCTATCATCCTCCAGAAGGCAGTGGAAGTGCAGGCCGGCGATACGCCGGAAATGCTTCAGCGGCGGGTGATGGAAGAAGCGGAATGGGTGATCCTTCCCAAGGCCATCCATATGATTGCAAATCATCTGATATAAAAGCAAAGACAGGGAGGGGCCCCGCGGGGGTTCCGCCCTTTTAGGGTTATTAAGATAGTACACCAAGGGTAAAAGGAGGACATAGTATGAAGGTGTTGATAGTAGGCGGCGGCGGACGTGAACATGCCATTGCGTGGAAGGCGGTACAAAGTCCCAGGGTAGAGAAGCTGTACTGTGCTCCCGGCAATGCGGGGATCGCCCAGGTGGCGGAGTGTGTGGATATAGGCGTGATGGACTTTGACGCCCAGGTTGCATTTGCAAAGGAACATGGGATCGATCTGGTAATCGTGGGTCCTGACGACCCGCTGGCAGCAGGGGCGGTGGATGCATTTGAAGCAGCCGGGATCAGGGCGTTCGGGCCAAGGAAAAATGCGGCCATCCTGGAGGGATCCAAGGCGTTTTCCAAGGACCTGATGAAAAAATACAATATTCCCACGGCCGGATACGAGACATTTGACTCCCCTGAGAAAGCCCTTGCTTACATTGAACATGCGCCAATGCCCATTGTGCTCAAAGCGGACGGCCTTGCGCTGGGAAAGGGCGTATTGATATGCAATACCAGGGAAGAGGCAAAAGACGGCGTCAAGACCCTGATGCTGGATAAGCAGTTCGGCTCTGCAGGTGACCGGATCGTGGTGGAGGAATTTATGACAGGCCGGGAGGTGTCCGTGCTCTCCTTTGTGGACGGAAAAACCATCAAGATTATGACATCCGCCCAGGACCACAAGCGGGCAAAGGACGGCGACCAGGGCCTGAATACGGGCGGCATGGGAACATTTTCCCCAAGCCCCTTCTATACGGAGGAAGTGGATTCTTTTTGCAGGAACTATATCTACCAGCCCACAGTGGATGCCATGAGGGCAGAGGGACGGGAGTTTCAGGGGATCATTTTCTTTGGGCTGATGCTCACGGAGCAGGGCCCCAAGGTGTTGGAATACAACGCCAGGTTCGGTGATCCCGAAACCCAGGTGGTGCTGCCCAGGATGAAGAACGACATCATGGACGTGTTCGAGGCATGTGTGGACGGCACGCTGGATCAGGTGGAGCTGGAGTTTGAGGACAATGCGGCCGTATGCGTGGTCCTGGCGTCCGCCGGATATCCGGAGCACTACGAAAAGGGATACAAGATGACCGGGTTTGAGAACTTTAAGGACAAGGACGGCTATTATGTGTTCCATGCAGGGAGCAAGTTTGACGCCGAGGGCAATATTGTAACCAACGGCGGACGGGTGCTGGGAGTGACGGCCAAGGGGGCTACGCTCAAGGAAGCCAGGGAGAACGCATATAAGGCAACGGAGTGGATCGAGTTTGGGAATAAGTATATGAGGCATGATATTGGAAAGGCGATTGATGAGGCTTAAGCATAATAATGTTAATTATTTTTGGCTGCATTTCGATATTCTTTCGGTGTGCAGCCGGTTTTTTCTTTGAAGCATTTTCCAAACCGGCTCATTTGATGAAATCCAACATTGGAAGCAATGTTTCCTACGGACTCATTCGTCTGTCTCAACAGCAATGCTGCTCTCGAAAGACGATATTCCATCAGATATTTATAAGGTGTGATTTGCATACTGAGTTTGAAGCAGCGAATACATTCGGATTTGCTGACATTGGCGCTTTGCGCCAGGCTCTCCAGCGTGACATCATCCCCATAGTGTTGTTCAATATAATGTAAAAATATTCTCATTCGCAATGCTATAGTATCATCGGGTTTCACCTGTGAAAGAACATGGTTTTTTCGCGTCAGCAGCACAAGTGTGAAAAGCCGAATCATCACTTCGCACACATAAAACTCGTTTTTTTTCTTTTCCAATGTGGTAAGTTCCTGCATTATGAACAGTATCTGCTCACACCATGTTTGACGTTTGGAAAAATAACAAAAAGGAATGCACTCTTGTCCGATCAGGTTTTCCACCAGCGAATTGGCTGGGCATCCGGCATAAAATTTTAAAATATATTCGGGAAATACAAAACTCATATAATGACAATTGTTTGTCTGTTTTACAAGATGAACTACATTTCTGTTGATGAATATACCTTCGCTGCTTTGAAGTTCCACTTCATTGTTCAGCGTTTGAACGTGAACGGTGCCTTCCAAAACATAGATGAATTGCACGTCTTCGTGCCAATGCATTACACGAAAACCAGGATTGAGTGGATAACTGTGTCCGTTGACAACTTCAAGAACGAGATATGGGAAGTCTGCATCAGTATTTAAGTTGATTGAATTAATATAATTTTGCTGCCCTTTTTCCACGTTGAATTCTCCTGACTGCTGAAACTGCAATATTTTAATAATATTTGGAACTTTAATTATATTTTTTTATAAATATATACGATATAATCATAATACAAATGAGAATGTTATGTCAAGTCAGGAGGTTTCATGTTTTTTCAGTATGGGGCGGAGGAAACAGAATATTTAAAAAAGAAAGACAAAATCCTTGGGCAGATTATTGACCAGATCGGTCATATTGAACGGGAGGTCCGACCTGACCTGTTTTCAGCAGTGGTCTATTCCATTATCGGTCAGCAAATTTCTACAAAAGCGCATAATACCATCTGGCTCAAGATGCAAATGGAACTTGGTGAAATTAATACGGAAAGCATCCTTGCCGCAGGCCGTGACAGGCTGCAGCAATTTGGCACCACTTATCATAAGGTAGACTATATTTTAGACTTTGCCCGAAAAGTCAAATCCGGAGCAGTGAATCTAAACCATCTGTCACAGCTGCCGGATGAGGAATTGATCGCTGAGTTATCTCAACTGAAAGGAATCGGTGTTTGGACGTCCGAAATGATTTTACTTTTTTGTCTTCAACGGCCGGATGTATTCAGCTATGGAGATCTCGCTATTTTACGTGGTATTCGTATGGCCTATCATCATAAAGAAATCAGCAGGGAGCGTTTTCAAAAGTACCGACAGCGTTTCAGCCCTTATTGCAGTGTTGCGAGCTTATACTTTTGGGCGGTTGCCGGCGGAGCTATTCCGGAAATGAAGGACTATGCACCAAAAAAACAGTAGGAGGATAACAGATATGGATTATACAATTCATTACGATTCACCTCTGGGCGGAATCACTTTAGGCAGTGATGGCAAAGCCCTGCTGGGCTTGTGGTTTGATGACCAGAAATATTTTGCCGATTCCCTTGCAAAGCAATATGAAGTAAAAGAACTCCCGGTTTTTGAAGAAACAAAACGATGGCTCGATATTTATTTTAGCGGTGGGATTCCTGATTTTACTCCTCCGCTTTTGATGAAATGTTCGGACTTTAGAAAATCTGTGTGGAAAATCATGTTGGGTATTCCCTACGGTCACACTATGACATACGGTGAAATTGCAGATAAAGTTGCAAAGGAACGTGGACTTGAGAATATGTCTGCGCAGGCCGTTGGCGGTGCTGTTGGGCATAATTCCATCTCGCTCATTATACCCTGCCACCGCGTAGTTGGATCAAGTGGCAGCCTGACTGGCTATGCGGGTGGCATTAACAAAAAGGTACAGCTGCTCACACTTGAAAAAGCAAATATGGAGCACTTTTTTGTGCCTAAAAAAGGAACGGCGTTATAAAAAAGGGAGACAAACAGATGGTTAACCTTAAAACAGAAAGACTTATTTTAAGAAATGAAAAGCTGGAAGATGCAGAAACGTTATATAAATTTCTTGGATGTGATGCGGAAATGTCAAAGTACACCGGATGGAATCCCTATATCACGTTAGATTCTGCTAAAAAAAAGATAGAACAAGATATTCAAAATTCCGAAGATAAGAATTTTTACAGTTGGGTTATTCAATTCAAGGATGAAATAATAGGAACGATCGGCGCCTATGATTATGAGCCACAAACCAACAGTATTGAAATAGGATACAGTATTTTTAGGAATGCGTGGGGAAAGGGATATGCAACGGAGGCACTTTCTGAAGTGATCAGATATCTATTTGAGGACAAATCCATTAGTAGAGTGCATGCATGGAGTCATATGGATAATACCGCTTCACAAAAGGTTTTAGAGAAAGCAGGAATGAAAAGGGAGGGTATTAAAAAGAATTTGGATGGAATTGCAATAGAGCAAATGATTTATGGAATCCTCCGAGATGATAGGAAATAATTTGAGTGTGCAAAAAATGAAAAGCGGATGCTGTAATATTCAATAGTAGGAGACGCTCAGAAAATGGGCGTCTTTCATATTGCAAACACTTGTTTGGAATGATAGAATGAATAAGTAGCTATCGGGGACACTTCTGATTAAAAACTTAAATGAAATTGTAAATTCCAGTTCACACCTTAATGCAAGAGTAAATTCTATATTTCTGGAAATTAATTTTGCACAGATATTCGCCC